>NZ_JBBMXH010000239.1:0-1409 GCF_037996725.1 Xenorhabdus entomophaga | reverse complement strand
CGATAGACCGCTATATTGAGCGAAACGGTCACTATAAAAACCGTTCTGCTTTTCTGGCTGAATTGGCACGAAAAGAAATTGCTCATCCCTAAATGTTAAAGGCCACCGGGCGGTTAACCCGATGGCCTTAACTACGTTTCCGTACCTATTTCAAAAAGGTACGGATCAGTTCTAAAAGCGAAATTAACGCCTTGAGAACGATGATAGTGGTGTTAATAACCTCTTTCATCCGTTCGCTCCTGTGAGCAGGAGCACGACTCACCAGCCATTGCCTTTACACTGCCTGTCCGGTTGGTTCTCGTAAGCGTTGACTTGAGAATGTCGCGCTCTGGCCAAAGGCACAGAGCCAGCACCACCTGTACTCAGTCAGGACTTTGATACATTCCGCAAAATTTGCGGAATACTGAATTCCTTTTCTATACCAAAAACACAAACCAGAGCGTTTGTCTAGCCAACAGCGTAGATTATAAGTTGATTTTAAAATGATTCAATCAATTAACGTGATAGATAGGAAGAAACAAAAAAACCAACTGGTGAGGTTGGTTTTTTTGTTTTTTTGATGAATTGTCTTTCTTTGTGCTATTTACGAGGTTGGTAGCCTCTATCTAATAGCGCGACATTCTCAAGCCAACACAGTCAGTCTAATACCTATAGCATAAAATATCAACCTATGGTATAGCGTCAATGATCTCACACAAATGGGCGATATTCACCCAATCACAGGCGAATACTTCTGTTTTAGTCCATCGGATTTATAGGCCGTGTTCCTGATGGCGCTGGCGTTCTCCGGTGTGCCTGTGTTGTGATGGGTATGGGCGGCGGTCAGTTCGGCCAGTTCCCTGACCACATCCAGCGTCTCTAACATCAATGTCATGACGTTGATTTGCTGGCTGCCCACCCAGACTACAGGGGCGACGATTTCTTGTTTAGCCCCCGCGATGCTTTGCTTAAGCAGGCCGATTTTCTCAATCAGTTTCTGCCCGACGTCAATATTGGCCTCTTTTCCCACACTGGCGACAAAATTCGCTGAGGTGGCGAGACTGTAATCCCCGTCTGCAATTTGCTGGACAGCGCCTGCCAGTAGTGCAGACGTGCCTAACACTGTGGTCTTATCCGTGGCCTGTACCGTGGTTTCCCGTGCTACCACGGTGCGCGTTTCCGTGTCTGCCCTGACTTCACGGTGCATGGACGACTCGTTAATGGTCTGGTCAGTCTGTCTAATCCAACTGCCCGCCTGCGTCACCCGCTGCGACACTTCCGCCCGCTGCTGCTGCAACTGTTCACCGGGCTGGATATCCGGCAGGGTGTTGCCCTGACTCAAGGTCTGGCGGATAAAAGGCTTGTCAGGGCGGCCACCTTCGAACGCAATTTCAACCACCGTGCCAATGGGCGGATACTGGAACATGCCC
>NZ_JBBMXH010000238.1:0-1442 GCF_037996725.1 Xenorhabdus entomophaga | reverse complement strand
TAAGCATAACTCAGTCCTCTTTTTTGCCTTTTTGTTTCTGGAAAATCAAAACTCGCAAAATTTGGACTGAGTTTCTTTGACACTCCTACCATTTTGAAAAGTTATATATCAGAAATGGGTACATTGTGTTCATCAACAAGCTGAATTTCTATTTTGTTCTTTAACATTCCTGGGCAATTAGGACAATAAACCGAATTAGCATTACTCATAAATAGGTGCTCCTGTTATTTTTCTTTTTCCATAGCCAATAGATAATCCTGACCGGACATATTTTCAATACGTTGTCCGGCTACCAGCTTTTGTCTCAACCACTGCTCAATCCGTGCTTCTAAACGGCCTTCAGGCTGATCCAATTGCCTCGCCATCTCTCCGTGGTTTTCCCATAAATCATTATAGAGGGAGCTACTTAAGGCCAGCAGACCATAGGGAGAATGTAACCAGACTGCCAGCAAATGCTCACCCAATGTAAACGGAATTTCGCTGTTACCTTCTCTACACGCTTCGGGACGGCAAAACCTCATCGGTTGCGGCCTGTCTATCATCAGTTCTGTGACAGGCGACAACATCAGTGACCAGTCGCTGGGCGTGAAAGCAGGCACGAGTGTGCCCAATATCCGTGCATCCATCATGCGAAACAGTACCGGCTCGCCATTCATCATGACCCATTGTCGCTGCTGCCAGTGCCTAAGCTGTTCCTGCCACAGTGTATGGCTGCGGTAAGCCCAACCCCAACTGTTGTCACTGAGTTCATGGCGATCCAGTGCTTTCCCTATCTGAGTGAGTTGATTAGCCTTCGGTTGTACCAACCACGGACTCTGTTTCAACATATTGCGCATCGGAGTACCGCTATACAGCGGAAATGCCTGCTCAACCCAGTCATGACGGTAAAATGGTTCTACAGGATTCGGTTTAGCCAGTGAATTGAGAATGAAGAATACAGGCGCTTTATTGGGTTCATTCAGCCAGGCTTGCCAACTTATTGCGGATCCTGTGCTCTCCATGGTGATAGTTCTTTCCATTGTGTTTACTCTTTAACAGGTTTAATGACTAAACTGGCATCCTGTTGCGCCAGTTCTGCACAAGCCGGTTGCACCGGAAATTCAGTTGCCGGGAGTGCTTCCGCCATCGGGAGTTGCCCTACTTGTGAGAGTGGAGCTACTCCCTCCGGTAATTGCAGTGAAATCCCGCGCCCACTGCCGCCTGAACCCTGCCCGACATTAATCGGTGAACAGAGAATGCCGCCCGGTGTGACTTTCAGAAAACTGCCGCCGACTTTCAGCGTGATTTCTGCCGCCGCTTCCAGCACTACCTTGCCGCCGCTTTTCAGGTGGATTACCGGCTCTGACTAACGTCAGGTTCAGGGTAAACAGTTCAGATAACCCTTCCTGTAGAGAAAATTCCCCCACAGCAAAAGTGTCTTCCGGCACACCGGTGATGTGGCA
>NZ_JBBMXH010000237.1:0-1446 GCF_037996725.1 Xenorhabdus entomophaga | reverse complement strand
AAATCCGTGACATTCCCGTCACCATCAACATTAGCAATCGCAAACACATAATGCGGATAACCCGCGGCATCGATATAGTTTTGCAGGTCATTAGCGACCGTAATTTTAACGGCCGTTTTCCATTGGCTCACCAGATTACCCTGATAGCTAAAATCGGCATACACTCGGGTATTGCGCAGGCTATTCAGCGTCTGGTCAAATTCCAGTACCCCGCGCAACCCGCCGACATAGGCCAGCCCTTTTTTTACTGTGTACTGATCACCATTACGGATCACCGCAAAACCTTCATCAAAAAAAGCCGCCTCTCCGTAACTGTCGGTATTGATCAAGCGCTGCATCTCATCAATACCCGACAAACGGGCGGTAAAATCAATCTGCCATGTTTCGGCGGTCGTCGTGATAGCGGTTTCTTTAGCCGCACCATCAAACTCCAGCAAGAAAGAGCGGGTCAGGACATTGCCCTGTAAGCCGTTGGCGGTTTTGATTTTCTTCTGGGTAGGCGCATGGGTGATCATCCCGATAACACCGGAAGCCTTATTGAGCAGACCAATCCAGTTGAAATCGAAGTTGCCGACTTCCGTCCCTAATGTGACGCTGTAGGCCACGGCGTTCTCACTGGCAAGCCCAGTCTTGTTGACCGCCTGACGGTGAACGATGTAGTTTACCGCAGGCAGTTTCTCGTCTCGGCTGATGGCCTGAATCGGATCTAACTCAGGCACATTGGCGAAGACAAATTCATCCAGCACCACGGGCTGACTGGCAGCAACCTGTTGAGCTTTCCATTTTTCAAAGTCTGTCGTTATCACTGAAGACATACTATTTCCTTATAATGACGCACCGTAGGTGATAGTCGGTGCGGTGTGTTCCTTGAGGCTGGCATTGTCACAGACGGCAACGCCTGCAATATGTCCTACCCTTAATAAAAGCGGCTGTGTCGGTATAGCGGCGGCATAACAGATATAGTCTGCGCTTACACTCCCCACGCGCATTAATAATTGATTTTTCGCTATCACTTCAAAACGGTAGCGGCGGCAGGTGCGGCCATACTGACGGATGATATTCATCAGCAAATCGGGGTTAGCCGCTATCTGCCCGTCACTGAGGCGCAAAATAATCACATCCCAGTCAATGTCCGGCTGACGCTCCAGCAATTCCACATAACCCACACCCAACCGTTCAAAGATGGCAATAAAGCCTGCGATGCTGCCTGCATCTTTGGCATTGATAAAGGCGTACTTCACCCGCTTGCGAAACAGGGGCAACGGTTCCCCGTTAAAGCGCTGGATATCCCGCTGGTAGGCCAGCACCGATAACAGCGCCTCAGAACAGGTTTCTGCATCCAGTTGAGCGAGCGGCCATGTCAGCCAGCCGTAAACTTCCGTCCAGAATGCCCGCGCCGCATTAAGCAGTTTGGCGGGTTCCCCCTTGTCCATCCATGAGGGTAAG
>NZ_JBBMXH010000236.1:0-1470 GCF_037996725.1 Xenorhabdus entomophaga | reverse complement strand
CAAGGTACATGATATTGGGTTTCAATGCTCAAAAGAGAGTATAAGATCACAGCGCTTTACTCGAAGCAACCTGTTTATTTTTGACTAAAAAACATTCGTGATCTTGCCCTGAGTTACCACCCACTTGATTTAACGGATGATTTTTCTTGCCATTTTGAGATTTGTGATAAATTCTTAGGTGCGACATAAACCGTTTCCCTGCCATCTTTATGTGTTTTTAATAAACCTAATTTTTCCAACTGGTTGAGATCATTTCGTGCTGTATTGTCTGATACCCCCATTCTGCCGCGAATTTCTGCCACAGTGAAAATATTTCCCGGCCTGGCAAAAGCAATATTTAGCAATGCGCGCTGTCTGGCATTCAATTCAGCGATGATGTTTGATTCGTAAAGGAATGTTTCTACTTCAGCCCGGGTTTTTATAATGTGTTTTATATAATTAAGATATTCCTCGATTGCCCGCTCAACAATCTGACACTGATAATCAACAAAATAAGTGAGATCAAACTGGTCAGTCTCTGTATAACAGTATGCCTTTGCATAAGCAGTTGAGGATTTTTTCAGTAGCTTACTGATGGAGATGTATTTAAATGCAGTATAACCACAGCGCAGCATGTACCAGTAAAATAAGGCTCTTGCCGTTCTGCCATTTCCATCATTAAAGGGATGAATAAATCCCATCATAAAATGGAGAACAATAGCTTTTATTAATGGGTGTAAATAATCAACACCAGCCTGTCGTTCATGGGAGGTATTTGCCCAAAGACAGAGTTCTTCTATTCTCTGTTCGATTTCTTTGCAGGAAGGTGGAGTGTGTATAATTTCACCGTCTATGCCTGCAACAACAACATCATTAGTCGTGCGGAATTGGGCTGGTTTATATTTATCATCGTTAATTCCCTCAACTGCAATAGCATGAATTTCTCTGATAAAAGCAGGAGTAAGCTTATCATTGCAGTGTTCTGTAATATACGCCATCATTCGATGATTACCCATAATCATACGCTCACTTTCGTCTCTCGGAGGGCGTTGGATTTTGAGCATTTCTAAAGCGGCTTGGCTGGTTGTAGCTGCACCTTCCAACTGGCTGGATGAAATTGACTCCTCGGCAATAAGTTCATCGAATAAATATCTTGAGGCATTGAGTGGTTCCAGCAACTCAGCGTGTCCGGCTGAAGAAGTCAGACGATCTATTTTAGAACAAATTTGTTTAATAATTGGTGTTGTGAAAAGTTTAGTCAGTTGATCCGAGCCATCACCTGTCAATGACAGTTGTTAAAGACAGATGGGGCCATTTCTGCGATATCTGTAAGTGCAGGGGGACGTTTAATTTTCATCTTTCACCGCAAATTTAGATAAATTCTTGGATTCACATATTAAGTGCAACATCGTTATAAACGAAGTAAATGAGTTTTTGTACCTTTAAATAGCTCATCCGGCGTATTGTAACCCCGTGTTTTTCGTGGTCGCT
>NZ_JBBMXH010000235.1:0-1594 GCF_037996725.1 Xenorhabdus entomophaga | reverse complement strand
CAATCAAATGATGAAGTTTCAGAGCAAATTGATGTAAATGATAATCATATCGATTTGAAATTATCCAAACCCACCCGCAAAAAGCCAAAAAGTGTTGCTCCCGCAGGGAGTCAGTCATCATATTAACAATAAAATAATTTAATTAGTTATTTGTTTTTTGGTGATTAATTGGCTGCTGATGATATCGGCAGGCCGTCTTGATGATTTATTGATAACAGGAAAAAGATAATGCACGGAACAGAAGAAAAAATGGGCTGGGATGAGTTACTGGAGGAATATTTTTTCTCGCATATGTTACGCCCATCCTCTGAGTGGAGCTACAGCAAAGTGAAACGGGTGTTTACCCGGTTTATGGGGGAAACGGTACTACCGGAGCAGATCACGCACCGGGATGTGCTGCGCTGGCGGCGTCATTCGCTAATGGAGAAAAAACAGTCCGGCCATACCTGGAACAATAAGGTGTCTCACCTGCGGGCCATTTTTAATTTCGGTATGGAACGAAAACTCCTGCCACACACGGAAAATCCGTTTAACGATACGGCAGTGAAAAAAGAGAAGAAAAAGAAGAAAATTCTGAGCAAATCTCAGATCATCCGTCTCTATCTGCTGATGGGGCAGTATGAGGAAGAGGAGCGCGCGCAGGTGGCTCCACGGGGAGGGCGCTGTGCCTTGTACCCGACAGGGTACTGGCTGACCGTTCTGGATACGTTCCGGTTAACGGGCATGCGCCAGAACCAGTTACTGCATCTTCGCTTGCGGGATATCAATCTGGAAGGCCATTATATTGAACTGCGTACCGAAGGCAGCAAAAACCACAGCGAGTGGCGGGTACCGATGATCCGGCAACTCCGGCCCCGGCTGGCACAACTGGTTGAACAGGCGAGAGCCTGTGGGGCGAAAGACGACGATCCGCTGTTTGACTTAACCCGCCTGGGCTTTCGTTATCACGGCCGGATGACCCGTTACCAGTACAATTACGATAAAGAAAAGCAACATATCCGTTCTTTTTTTAATCGGCTGTCCAAAGAGTGCGGCTTTGCTGTTTCCCCTCACCGTTTTCGTCATACGCTGGCCACGGAGCTGATGAAAGCGCCGGATCGTAATCTGCAACTGGTCAGAAGCCTGCTGGGGCACCGCAGTCTGGCGACGACAATGGAGTATATTGATATTGATATGGAAGTTGCGGGCAAAACACTGGAGAGTGAGCTGGCGTTATATCTGGATCTTTCGGTGTAAGGAGGACATCAGGCAAAAAGACAGGGCAGGCCGCAGGAGGGATTAAAGCGATGGGATAGTTGAACTGCCCTGCATCAACATTGATAGCGTCAAAAAAACGTTAATATCGATCCTGCATCCTGCGTGAAGTTTTCACCTCACTTGACATCAGAATCAATTACTGAAATCATTACCTTGAACGAAAAAAGAGTGCTTGCTGATGCAAACACTCTGTATTCTTTATTTACGGCTTTTTAAACATTGAGTAGGCAAATTAGAATACCCATTGTTTAACATTTTCTTAACGGCCATAAATTTTAACTTACTTGTTAAGTCTATGATAACTAAAACAAATGAGCCTTAAAATTTTGGTGCCGGA
>NZ_JBBMXH010000234.1:0-1605 GCF_037996725.1 Xenorhabdus entomophaga | reverse complement strand
CTCACATGGGGAGACCCCACACTACCATCGGCGCTACGGCGTTTCACTGCTGAGTTCGGCATGGGGTCAGGTGGGACCACCGCGCTATTGCCGCCAGACAAATCCTGTATTCAATCCCGAACAAGCTGCTGTCTTTCATTTGAAATCCTGGCTCTCTCACGCCCAAAACACCTTCGGTGTTGTCAGGTTAAGCCGCACGGTTCATTAGTACTGGTTAGCTCAACGTCTCGCAACGCTTACACACCCAGCCTATCCACGTCCTCGTCTCGAACGTTCCTTCAGTGTCCTCAAGGGACAAGGGAAGACTCATCTCAAGGCAAGTTTCCCGCTTAGATGCTTTCAGCGGTTATCTCTGCCGCACTTAGCTACCGGGCAATGCCATTGGCATGACAACCCGAACACCAGTGGTGCGTCCACTCCGGTCCTCTCGTACTAGGAGCAGCCCCTTTCAATCTTCCAACGCCCACGGCAGATAGGGACCGAACTGTCTCACGACGTTCTAAACCCAGCTCGCGTACCACTTTAAATGGCGAACAGCCATACCCTTGGGACCTACTTCAGCCCCAGGATGTGATGAGCCGACATCGAGGTGCCAAACACCGCCGTCGATATGAACTCTTGGGCGGTATCAGCCTGTTATCCCCGGAGTACCTTTTATCCGTTGAGCGATGGCCCTTCCATTCAGAACCACCGGATCACTAAGACCTACTTTCGTACCTGCTCGAGCTGTCACTCTCGCAGTCAAGCTAGCTTATGCCTTTGCACTAACCTCACGATGTCCGACCGTGATTAGCTAACCTTCGTGCTCCTCCGTTACGCTTTGGGAGGAGACCGCCCCAGTCAAACTACCCACCAGACACTGTCCGCAGCCCGGATCACGGGCCCACGTTAGAACATCAAACATTCAAGGGTGGTATTTCAAGGATGGCTCCGTGCAGACTGGCGTCCACACTTCACAGCCTCCCACCTATCCTACACATCAAGGCTCAAGGTTCAGTGTCAAGCTATAGTAAAGGTTCACGGGGTCTTTCCGTCTTGCCGCGGGTACACTGCATCTTCACAGCGAGTTCAATTTCACTGAGTCTCGGGTGGAGACAGCCTGGCCATCATTACGCCATTCGTGCAGGTCGGAACTTACCCGACAAGGAATTTCGCTACCTTAGGACCGTTATAGTTACGGCCGCCGTTTACTGGGGCTTCGATCAAGAGCTTCGCCTTGCGGCTGACCCCATCAATTAACCTTCCAGCACCGGGCAGGCGTCACACCGTATACGTCCACTTACGTGTTTGCACAGTGCTGTGTTTTTATTAAACAGTTGCAGCCAGCTGGTATCTGCGACTGGCGTCAGCTCCGGGCGCTCGGCCCTTCACCTACTGCCAGCGTGCCTTCTCCCGAAGTTACGGCACCATTTTGCCTAGTTCCTTCACCCGAGTTCTCTCAAGCGCCTGAGTATTCTCTACCTGACCACCTGTGTCGGTTTGGGGTACGATTCTGTGTTACCTGGTGCTTAGAGGCTTTTCCTGGAAGCAGGGCATCAACCACTTCAGCACCGTAGTGCCTCGTCATTACGCCTCAGTGTTGCAGTACTCCGGATTTGCCTGGAG
>NZ_JBBMXH010000233.1:0-1694 GCF_037996725.1 Xenorhabdus entomophaga | reverse complement strand
CTTTATGATTTATAGACGAGTCCATATATGAATTCCTCATAAAATATGGGCTGTTGCCAGCGCTTTCGCGTTACACCTTTGATGTTAAATATTTCAGTTTTATGGGGCAGACCTATCTCATTAATATCAAAAAGATAATATCTCCCATGCCTATATACATTAATATAACTTTTTATTTTGTGCGTAATAATAAGTTATTATCAACTGATAACAATTTATTATTACTTTATTTTTACTGGGATTTTTATGCAAATCAGGTGCTTTTTTCAGAAATGATTGCGGAGAATCAATGAGGGAATGTAATGTGAGGTAATAAAAGTCGGGGAGTGATTTATTACATTTTTTCTTAAATACTTAATTAAAGTGCTTAAAATCGCGCTGAGGCGTTTTTAACTGTATATAGATGTCTATGAGGAGTACTCTATTGCCGTAAATGCTGAGTGTGATCCATTTGTTGGTGCAGAATACGGGCGATTAGGATATCGACGTCCCGGATGGTGTAAAAAAGGTTGGGTCGCTGAAACGCTATCCGCATGACACCGGGTAGGAATCACCTGTCAGAAAGGATTTATAACCGTTGAACTTTGCCGTTCAGTTATTTAGTCAGGTAATAAAGTTTTTACATCATCTTGCTCTTTCCGGCGCGCGGCCTTTTTTTTCTGTTGCAATTCAAACCGATGCTGCTGCCATGATTGAAACTCGGCCGTTTTTTCCACGGCCTCAACCTGTTTCCGGGGATACGACATCACATCCACCGGCGCGCCCGACAGGAATGGCGGGACAGGTTTTTCCAGAAAAATTTTAATGGCCTCTGGTGTCCAACCTCGCTCGGTTTGTAATCCATTAGACGTGATCCATTTCTGTTGCCACGCGGCGCGATTTTTACGCCGTTCCTGCTGTTTTTGTTGGTGAAACTGAGTCCGCTTAAGGTGAAGAATATATCTCATCAAAACACCTTATCCACATTTTGATAACGAGACAAAACGGTAACCTTTATCATTAACTGTAAACTGTAGCTGCTTTTTGTCCGCCGTCCACCCGATGATGGCGTAGGAAAAGCGGTAATATAGCCGATCTTTTCCCGGTAACTCTTAATAACCGCCTTAACCGGCACGGGGCACCAATAGTTCACGGGATCATCCTCAAATGCCGCGTTGTTAAACCAACGCAGGCCAAAATTTTTCGGCTGAGATGGTGGCTTAACAGTAAGATTATGGGTTATTACATCCTGATAAAAAAGCACAGACCCCCTCGTTACTGAGTCTGTGCTTACTCTGTATTCATGGTGATTTAATTTAACATCACGCTTTAGTAAACAGAGCTTATTTGGCACATCAATGTCACCGGAGTCGAGACTGGAAGTGCGTTGTTACCATTTCCATCCAGATAGACCCTGTTCTGATAGTCATAGGCATAATAACCTTTGATCACGATATCCGAATTACTACTATCAACCTTCCAGTATTTCCCAGTTAGTTGGTCAAACCCAAAGTCCGGGAAAGTCTCTTTGTCGTATTCCTGACTAAATGAGGTCTGCGTAGTTGTTTCGGGACTGGTTCCTATATCACGCATGGTCGGTATTTTTTGCGTATCATTAGTGGCTTTGGGTGGTCCGAAAGCACAAGTATCATGAGCGCCATCACTCACACTCACAGTCGGATAATCAGGACTAACAAATAGGTATCTTTGTGGGT
>NZ_JBBMXH010000232.1:0-1701 GCF_037996725.1 Xenorhabdus entomophaga | reverse complement strand
GACCCGTTACTTGACCCGTTATTATGACGGGTTTTTTATTTTCTTGATGTAACTCTTTGATTTTATGGTACGCCCTACAGGATTCGAACCTGTGACCTACGGCTTAGAAGGCCGTTGCTCTATCCAGCTGAGCTAAGGGCGCATTTTGTGCGATATGTAAATAAGAAACATCATTAATGCGTTGATGCAGCACCGGATTATACGGGCATAATGGCCTGAGTCAATGCCCTTTTCGTTCGTATGTTCATTTTATGACTATTAATAAAACTGACAGACGGTTTATGTTCTGACAAAATAGCCCCCATTCCTATACTTGATGATGGAATCTTAAATACATGTCAGCAAAAATTATTGATGGGAAAACGATTGCGCAGACAATCAGAAGTGAAGTTGCAGAAAGAGTTAAGCAGCGTGTTACTGCCGGAAAACGAGCGCCGGGGCTTGCCGTCGTTTTAGTGGGCGAAAACCCTGCATCTCAGATTTATGTCGCAAGTAAACGCCGGGCCTGTGAAGAAGTCGGCTTTATGTCCCGCTCTTATGACCTGCCTGATACCACCAGCGAAGCCGAATTGCTCTCCCTGATAGATAACCTGAACGCCGATACTGAAATCGACGGTATTTTGGTTCAACTTCCCTTACCTGCCGGCATTGATAATGTCAAAGTACTGGAACGTATTCATCCCGATAAGGATGTCGATGGTTTCCATCCCTATAATATCGGCCGTCTGTGCCAACGAGCGCCGAAGCTGCGCCCTTGTACCCCCCGTGGGATTGTTACGCTGCTCGAGCGATGCAATATCAATACATATGGGCTAAATGCGGTTATTATCGGCGCTTCCAATATCGTTGGGCGCCCAATGAGTCTTGAGTTGTTATTGGCTGGCTGTACAACGACGGTCACTCATCGCTTTACCAAAAATTTACGCCAGCATGTTGAGCAAGCAGATTTACTGGTCGTGGCTGTCGGTAAACCGAATTTTATTCCCGGTGAATGGATTAAATCAGGCGCGATTGTGATTGATGTTGGCATCAATCGGCTGGAAAATGGCAAAGTCATTGGTGATGTAGATTTCGATAACGCATCCGAACGCGCTAGCTGGATCTCCCCTGTTCCGGGTGGTGTTGGCCCAATGACCGTTGCAACATTGATTCAAAATACCTTGCAGGCTTGCGAGGAATACCATGATGTAGATACAACTGAAGGATACTGATGGAAATTTTTTGTTTAGATAGTCACCCTTATGTCGAATTATGCGACTTGCTGAAATTACAAGGGTGGTGCGAAAGTGGTGCAGTGGCAAAAGCTATGATTGCAGAAGGTTTGGTACAGGTTGATAGTCAACTTGAGACACGCAAGCGCTGCAAAATTACTGCGGGTAAAGTTGTAACCTTTAATGGCGAATCTGTTCGCGTTGAAGAGTAACTCAGTGGATAAAGATTACCACTAATACCTTTTCGAAAAAACAGCACCTGAATTTATACATTTAAGGTGCTGTTTTTTCATGCTATAAACTATAAACAACAATGATTTTTTTATCACTAAGAGCCTATTCCATTAAGTTATAATTTATATAATCCAGTCTAAAATAAGGTCATGTATTGAATAGTTAGTTGATGTGATATGCTTTTAGCTTTTTTAGGTGAAGTATGGCTAAAGTTGACGTTTATTGCCGTTATTGTCTCAAATCAGAAAAAGTGAAA
>NZ_JBBMXH010000231.1:0-1729 GCF_037996725.1 Xenorhabdus entomophaga | reverse complement strand
AAGCGACCACGAAAAACACGGGGTTACAATACGCCGGATGAGCTATTTAAAGGTACAAAAACTCATTTACTTCGTTTATAACGATGTTGCACTTAATATGTGAATCCAAGTTTACTAATAATTATTAAGGATATCTCATGTCTGAAGAAAACAAAATTAACATGGATTTTTTGAACGGGTTAGATAAAAACATCTGTCCAGTATGTGGTGAAAAAGATTGCCCATACCCAAGAGATAGAAGGGGGGATAAAGTAATTGAAGAGATAATGAAGGCGTACGCCAAAGGTAATATGCTACAGGTGAAAAAATTATATTTATCGAAAATGGTCCCGCTTAGAAAAGTAAACTTTGGTAGGGGTAGTTTTGGTTCGGCTGAAGGATTTTCCGATAAAGCCAAAAATAATAAACCTAGTATGAGTTCATTCGGCATGTTGCAGCATTTTGTCAGAAAATCAGGCCGAGAACTGACACTCTCTGAAATCGGTGTGCATGATCAAGTTCGCGGATTGATGCAGAAATCCGGTGCATTTGGTAGACCAGAGGGTAGTATTCAATCTCGTTTTATCTCACAGATTCAACGTGGTGAGCGAATTGATTTTGAAAATAGATATAATTTTGGTCTAGAAAAAAAAGTTCCGGTTTACGATCCGCTGTGGGGTATTGGAGGAGCAAAGATTAGTGGCAGATTTACGGATGTTAGTGCTGAAAAAATGGGTGATGGATATAATGTATCTGGTACAATAAATTATAAACTGTATGATAAATTTACTGACCCATACGACACATTTAATTGGGGGAAAGAAGATATTAATTGGGGTGGTGAGCCATTTGATATCACTGGAGAATGGAAGGAAAATGTAAATTTTCGTGTCGACGGACAGATTTTTGAGAATAGGGTATTGCAGCTTCTTAAGGATAAAAAATAATTTTTTATGGTCGCGCGTTTAATGCGCGACTTTATACAAAATATCTAATTAAAATAAATATTGATAAGAAAATTGTGGGATAAGTAGACTTAATATAAAAATAAACGTCATTAATAACGACACCCATACGGTTTTTTTTACATTTCTTTCCAATATAAAGAAATAGCTAACTAATATGGTCAAGAAGAAGAAAGTTACAATTGACATAAAAAGCATGGCGACGAATAACATAACATATCCTTTACCGAAAATTTTCCGTAATCATATAGGTAATTGATTGAAAATCATAATTTTGTTTATAATTCTTTGATCTCATTAATCTCTGTCTCTGTGCCGGAAATAAATAAAATCAACATGTTACGTTAAATAGGATAATTATCCCCTTTTAACCCATTGATTTAATTGAATTCCTGTTATGTGCAGGAAATAAGTAAAATCAACGAGTTAGCTAAAGGTGGGATTTCTCACCTTTAATTCAGCGCGCTTTTGTTTCAAACGGAGGCGTGAAATTAACTATAGGGACTCCTTGAGTTTAAGGGGTCCCGTTGTCGAGGTCATTAGCTCAGTGACCTCGAAGAATACCGTAGTCCTCACTTTGACCTACCCGATAATTTCGGATTGACTGAAAGCACCCCTAAGTGGGAATTCCCGCTTAGGTGGCAACCCTTTGATTTATCCGTGGTCCTCACTTTGTAACCCTTCACCAGTCCCCCATTGACACAAAAATGTGATGTTTATCGCTTGATCCGCTTTTCCCTGTTGCTTGATCCTGCCAGTCAGGTAACCTTTTCACCCATGAAAAA
>NZ_JBBMXH010000230.1:0-1790 GCF_037996725.1 Xenorhabdus entomophaga | reverse complement strand
TCGATACCAATAAGGGTGACGTTTTGCATGATGGACTCTCCAGAAAAAATACTCTATAAAGAGTATGGTTCACAAGGTGGGGAAGACCATCTCATTAACTCCCGTAGCCTGCAAGGGAGAGCAAGCATTGCGGTACATCTGCGCACTTTTGGAAGCAGATATCGTCAGACACATAACCCACAGTTGACGATGAAGGTTATCCGGGTCATTGAGCACCGGTTTATCAAACACGTTGAGCAGTAACCCTGCCACGTTTACCAACATCATTTTACCTTGCACGATTTTTACTCGCACTTTGATTTACGCACGATAAACGTCCTGAAAACTTTGCGGCGTCACTTGCGTTGAAGCGAAGCGATTACCAAGTGACGCGGCTAAGCGTCAACGTCCAGAGCACGTCCGGTCTGGCTTTACGACCGATTTGAACCCCGTTTTACTCAGTGTCACCACTTTTCATTGGCATTTTTCTGCCTTAATTCACTTATTTCGTTTGTTTTTCACTCACTGCCTTGTAATAGGCCGATACAGTAAAGAAAGGAGATATCACACGTCACGAATAATGAGGCGTTCATCCTGATTAAATCAGGCACTGAATGGGGAGTACTCCACCGCCGTGCAGAGCACGTAGCGAACTCCTGCAAAAACTCACCGAAATCCTCGCCCTGTATACACATTATCTGACGCACCACGGAATGGTGAACCTAACCGACACGCAGGGAAAATGTTTCGAAATGAGTAAAATGAGTCTGAAAATCACAGGGGAAATACGGATAGCGAAGTGATCACGAACGAGAATAAACAACAAAGATTGATTTAGCCGTCCGTATTCTTCCCTGAGTTTGTGCGCTCTTGAGAGGAGTTATAACCGTTAAACTTAGCCGTTCAGTTATTGAGTAAGCTAAAACAATCAGTTAAAGTATTCCCGCCATTAGCAAAATCTAATGGTCGAGGCGTCGCGGCCTTGAAATCAAGAACACTGGTAGGATGTTTCTACCAGTGCGCCTGTTATCACCCTTTCAATGGTGGTTCAGGTGGGGAAGGCTTCGGCCTTGCTGGTTTCTTGATTCCAGTCCGCGAACCCTGCCTTGAATCACCACCATCAATGATCAATTAATGGAAGGGGTAGCAGGAATGAATAACAACAATGTTCAAAATGACTGGCATCAGGCCGATATCATCGCAGCATTACGTAAACGTGGTACAACCTTAGCGGCTCTCTCCCGTGAGACGGGACTCAGTTCATCAACCCTAGCAAATGCACTCAGCAGACAGTGGCCTAAAGGCGAATGGATCATTGCGAACTATCTTGGTATCCATCCCTCAGAAATTTGGCCTAGCCGTTATTTTGATATGTACGGACGATTAATTGAACGTAAGGTTCGCAGTAAACCACAGGAATAACCCGCTGTAATTTGTGATCTATGTCGTAAAAATGAATATTTTTTATCTTAAGCCCTGAGCGTAAAATGGCAGCCAAATTTGACCATTTTTAACCCTCACGGCTTTTTTGCTTTAAGATGATTGAAAAGCACACAATAAATGATATAACTAAGCTAAATCAGTCAGATAGTAAAGAAGAAGCAAGGAAAAAAATTTGGGGGCATTAAAAGGGGCATAAAAGAATAGCAGGGTTATATATCTTTTATATTCAATAAATTATAATGTTTTTCGATTCCGAGTCCGGCACCAAAATTTTAAGGCTCATTTGTTTTAGTTATCATAGACTTAACAAGTAAGTTAAAATTTATGGCCGTTAAGAAAATGTTAAACAATGGGTATTCTAATTTGCC
>NZ_JBBMXH010000229.1:0-1826 GCF_037996725.1 Xenorhabdus entomophaga | reverse complement strand
AACTGCTTTCTCATACGTTGGGCATTTTTGCTAATTTTAAACAAGGTAAAAGACAACGCGATTGGCTTCAACACGCTAACGTTATAGGGTGTTAAAGTCGAGCATCGCGTTAAATTACCACGGTATCTCTGATAACCAGAGACGAGTCGGGCAGTTTATCTATCAAAGTACGCGAATAATCTACCGATGGTTCAACCGTCAAGGGGGACGTCGCCGGCTGACGTGGAAGAAGCTGAATCTGATCCTGAAAATGCTGGGTTATCCGTCTCGATGGAAAACACTTTCAATGTTCAATTCTTGCTGAATATGTGTGGGGACACGGATCTGTCGGGAGCCGGATGCGGTAGTTCCGCACGTCCGGTTCTGAGGAGGGGCCCACTCAGGTGACTGAGCGGGTCTACTCAACCCTCCCCAAATCGGCTTCAGTGAGCCATGCTGAATACATCAGCAAAATATGAAGAGGTGTCCCATGGAACAAATTATCGGAATTGATCTGGCAAAGCGAGTTTTTCAGTTAAATATCGTGTCTTCTTCTGGGAAACCGATTCAAAACAAAATGGTATCCCGCGAAAAACTCACGGCTTTCATGGCCCAACAACCGCCATCAAGGATAGTGATGGAAGCCTGTGGCAGTGCCAATTACTGGAGCCGTCAATTCAAGCAGTTTGGGCATGAAGTCAAACAAATCAGTCCTCAATATGTCACGCCTTTCAGGATGGGCAGCAAGAATGACAAGAATGATGCGATTGCCATTGTGGAAGTCGACAGTCGTCCGGGCATGCGATATGTGCCGGAAAAAACGATAGAACAACAGGATATTCAATCTCTGCACAGAGTTCGTCAGCGTCTAATGAAAAACCGAACAGCATTGATTAACCAGATACGCGGATTAGGGCTGGAATAGGGTATTGCCATGCCGGAAAGCGCTCACAAGGTAGCGCATTGTTTACCGGCACATCTGGAAAATGCGGAGAATGAGTTGACAACATTGAGCCGTCAATTATTTCAGGAATTGTTATTTGAACTGAAAGACTTTCAGCATCGCCTGGAAGAGCTGGATAAGCGCCTTGATCATCTGAATGCTCAACATGAGGATATCCGTCGATTGCTAACCTTACCCGGTATCGGACCATTAGGTGCTTCTGCCCTGATGATAGCACTGGGTGATAGCCAATATTTCAAGAATGGCCGCCACTTTGCCAGTTATCTGGGATGGGTGCCGAAAGAGCACAGTAGCGGCGGAAAAATCAGGCAACTCGGTATCAGTAAACGGGGAGATGCCTACTTGCGAGGAATACTGATACATGGAGCCCGTTCTATTGTGTATCGAGTTAGCAAGCGGCCCGATGAACAATGCAATGAATTACAGCGCTGGATAAAAGGGCTCATAGAGCGTAGTGGAGTCAATAAAGCGGTGGTTGCATTAGCGAATAAAAATGCCCGGATCGCTTGGGCATTAGTTAATCAGCAGTCTGTTTATACTCCTCGATGAAAAGTGAATAAGATGTTCGAAAAAGTCTATAAGTTGATGTAACTGACAGGTAGTACCGACTCTCTGTGAACCTGATAAACTGTTTAGTTTGCCACGATTGTTGGGTTAATGAGGGCAGAGAGTGCGGATTTTCATCAGGGCTCTTGGAAGCCGAATATATGCTTGCGACTACTTTTGTCAGAAAAATAGGTTACCCCACTTGAATTAAATCGGTGTCCATATATACAGTTTAGATTTTCGAAAAAGAGTCCTGGCATACAAAGATAAGCATTCGTTGACTTTCGAACAAACGCGTGCCCATTTTGAGATTTCTATTCGTACCCTGTTCCGGTGG
>NZ_JBBMXH010000228.1:0-1869 GCF_037996725.1 Xenorhabdus entomophaga | reverse complement strand
TGTTGAGGTGGATACCAGCCGCACCATTCAGAAGCTCAGTAAGAAAGAGCGCGTCTACACGCAGGCCGAAAAGCAGAGTTTCTATTCACAGTTGAAATATTACCAGAACCAACGTGCCTCACAGGGCAAGATCATCAGTAACGGCTGGGTATTCTACACGTTTAAAGAGAAGTTCGGTGTCAAGCCTCAAGGTTTGCACGACACCCCGCAGGAACTGACACCCGAAGTGAATAACTTCATCAAACACAAGCAAATTGCGTGGGCGAAAAGCCGTCAGAAAGCAAAACAACCGCAACAAGAACAGCAGGGGCTAAACCTTGAAGTGGCCCGCCATAAGGTACGTGAAATACGTGAAAAATTAGGTGCACCATCATATCAGGGAGACACACAGTGAACAGAATAAAAACCGCCGACGCTGTTATTGGTCACTGGCCTGAAATCTTCGCTTACTACAAGTTGCCCCCCGTGACAGGGAAAAAGCACTTTAAAGGGAAGTGCCCGATATGCGGGCGGAAAGGGAAGTTTCGCATTGATGATCGTGATGGCAGGGGGACGTTTATTTGCACCGGTCATGCAGGGGATGGCTGGGCGTTGCTCCGACTGACTCAAGGCAAGGACTACAAGACTCTGGCCGATGAAATTGATCAGCTATTGGGTATCCAGTCAGATAAGCGCAGCGTGGTTAAAAAAGAAACTAATATCACCACATTCAGAAACAAAGTCACTGCCTGCTATGCCAATTTACCCGGCCTGAAAGGGACATCGGGCGAAGACTACTTACGCAACCGGGGCATTCATACTTTACCCGCTGACAACGTGAAGTATTGCCCCGATCAGCCTGTCCGCAATGGGAAGCTGCAAGCGATATGGGCGCTGGTGACGGATGCCAAGGGCACGCTGTGTTATCTGCACCGCACTTACCTTGATGGGGACAGGAAGGCGAATATTACCCCGCAGAAAAAACTGGATTCCACGCAGGAAGAGAGTTATCGCGATCATGCTCAATCACCGGCGATACGCCTGTTCCCGGTGGATTCAACGCTGGGCATTGCAGAGGGCATTGAAACCGCACTGTCCTGTAAACAGATTTACGGCGTAAACACATGGTCAGTGGTGAACACGGGCTTTATGGAACGCTTCCGTGTGCCCGGTGGGGTTAAGCATCTCATCATCTTCACGGATATGGACTGGAACGCCGCAGGCCACGCCGCCGCAATGTCATGTGCTCATGGAAACTTATTGGCGAATAACGAGTTAGAAAAGGTCAGTGTTCGCTGGCCTGACCACGGCGACTTCAACGACATGCTCCAGAACGGGGATGAAGCCAGAGAATTAGTATTTATGAAAAAAGCACGGGAGACAGCATAATGACGGACAACACCGCACACAAAACACTCTTTACGATCCCTGAATCCACTTACAGTACCGAACTGGCGACCGTGAAACCGTTACCCGTTCAGCGCAAGATCACCGGTAATAAACAGGTGGATGCTTACCTGTGGGTACTGGCAGTCATTAAGACCAATGAACCCGCCCACCTTGAGGCAGCAGAAGCCGCCTTGAAGAAGCTGAAAATCACACCCAAGGAAGCCCAGCAGAAATATTCTGATTACCTGATGAAGTCAGGCGCGCATCCCCTCCAGATTGCCTTTGGCTCCATCGGCATGGATAACCCACAGGGCTATATAAACAGCGCGAAGGAGCAAATCAAAAAGGCCAGTCAGGTCAGGGCTTCGTTTGCCAGCTACGAAGCCGCATTGGAACTCACTGAACCCGAAAAATTAATGCTGGTGGGCGAACTGGCTGACATTTATGAATCGGGTTATTACTGGAATGAAAAGGAATTAGCAGAAGGCTGTATGCACGGTG
>NZ_JBBMXH010000227.1:0-1871 GCF_037996725.1 Xenorhabdus entomophaga | reverse complement strand
AATGAAAATCAAAACGAGTGCACTAACTGGGCGGGCGCTGGACTGGGCTGTGGCTAGAGCTACTGGCATGAATATTTATATGACCAATCAGCATGATAATGAGTACGAATGGATTGGCAATGGTAGAGTCATGGCAGCAGCATTTGAAAAACCAATTATTACGGTTGGCCTATGTAATGACGTACATATTGAGTTTAAGGGTGAATCAAAACCGTATTCCCCATCAACCGATTGGTCTCAGTGCGGGCAGTTGATTGATAAATATATTGATGATTTAACCCACATGGCATTTAGAGGTGATCATTGGGCGGCAAATTGTAGAGCCGTGCGAGTTGGTGATTTTTCGATTTTTAAAACGCAAACAGGCGACACACCGCAAATCGCCATCTGTCGCGCTGTCGTGGCTGCACAATTAGGCGACGAGGTAGAAATCCCGGATGAATTGGTGGAGGGAGCATGACAGACAAACTTAAACCGTGCCCGTTTTGTGGTGGCACTGATCTCGAATTCACTCATGATGTCATGATGCCTGATGAATGGTATGCAGGCTGGATTAATTGTTGCAATGAACGTTGTGAGGTTAAGGGGCCTGATGTGTCGTGGTTCGATTCTGCCAATGAAGCAGAGACCGCGGCAATTCAGGCATGGAACCAGAGGGCAAATAACGGAGGCTAGATGGAATGTAATTTTCTATTCCATGAATCAACCAAACAGTCCGCATGGCAACAACTCAAAGAAGTTCTCGCAACAAACCAACCTCACCGCATCATCATTAAACCGTGGAAAAGCACCCGATCGCTACCTCAGAACGCAACCATGCACATGTGGTTCGGCGAGATTAGCTGTTTTCTGAAATCCAACGGGGCGAAATTCTCACCAGATGAAGTCAAAGAAATGATGAAACACACGTTCTTGGGCTACGAGGTTGTGGAGCGGATTGATGCCAGAACACAGGAACCAGAGCGTGTCAGGACACTCCGCCAGACATCCAAATTGGATACTGGCGAGATGTTTCGATTCATGGAACAAATTGAGCAATGGGCTGTGGGTATTGGTTGTTTCGTGACAGTACCAGATGACAGCGAGTACATGAAACTCAAACAGGAGCAAGAGCGGTGAATAAAATAGGTGAAATCAGAAACGGGAATTACCTGAAAATCGATGGTGATCAATATCAGCATATTTTTGTGGTTGGGGACATTCACGGATGTTATCAGCTACTGATGGATAGATTACAACAGATTGATTTTAATTATGAAAACGACTTGTTGATATCGGTGGGCGACCTGATTGACAGGGGTGATCGAAACGTCGAATGCCTCGACCTAATAACCCAACCGTGGTTCAGGGCTGTTCGGGGCAATCACGAGCAGATGGCGATAGATGCGCTACTGCACAACGGTGATAGTGATATTTGGTTTTACAACGGAGGTCAGTGGTTCCTGCACTTGGATTATGAACAGGAAATATTGGCTAAATCGTTACTGAAACAGGCTGAACAGCTACCCCTGATTATCGAGGTAAGCACGGGTCATAAAACAATCATTATCGCCCATGCTGACTATCCTGATGACGAATACGAGTTCGGCAAATCGGTTGATTGGTTCGATGTCATTTGGAGCAGAGACCGGATTCATGATGTTAGTTACGGTAGAGGTGGTGAAATCACAGGCGCCGACCTGTTTATATTCGGCCACACGCCAGCACCAATAACCAAACAGAACTGGAACCAGCTCTATATCGATACGGGTGCAGTGTTTGGACATGGCCTGCATGTGGAGCAAATTAAATGAAATACCTACTATTCATCGGCTTTTGGACAGCGCTCATGCTGATTATGGGAATAGCGTTAGGGGGATAAGGTGGCAAAG
>NZ_JBBMXH010000226.1:0-1890 GCF_037996725.1 Xenorhabdus entomophaga | reverse complement strand
GGTTGAGTAGACCGCGGGAACTGCCCCCGCAGCCTCTCGCAGAACGGTACGTGAGCCTCTCGACTCATACCGCTCCCATCAAGCAAACGCGCCTGTCATTCCTGCCCGCCAATGGGCAAACAACCCCTGATGCTGCTTTGCAATCCTTTGAAGCAGTTTTGAAGCCTGGGTTTTATGCCTGCTCAGTGCCTTGTACTTTCGTCTGGCCCAGCGCACTAATGCTTTGTTGAGTTGCCTGAATACCTTATACAGCTCTGAACGACAAAATTGACCATAATAGCTCAACCATCCACTTATCATGGGATTTAGCCAGTTTGCCATCTGTGTTAAGTTCAGTTCTGTCCGCATTCGGATCTTCAACTTGCGAATTTTGAATCTCATGGCCTTTTGCGCCGTTTTGCTGACTGCTGGCGTAAAACTCACAAACAGGCTGTTCCTTTTGCGGTTCTTCACCAATCTTGGCCTGAATGTGTATCCAAGGAAATCGAAACTGATGTGTTCATACCTGCCCTTTCGGTCCCCATCCTTGCAGTAGGCAATCCGGGTTTTGTCCGGGTTCAGTTCCAGTCCACACTCACTGAAACGTCGCTCCAGTATTTTCCGTATTTCTCTGGCCTGAGCTTCATTCTGACAGTGAACCAGACCATCATCGGCATAACGACACCACTTCAGCCGGGGATGATGCTTTTGCATCCACTTATCGAACACATAATGCAGGAACAGATTTGCCAGCACCGGGCTGATAACTCCTCCTTGTGGGGTGCCTTTCTCCCGGAATAACACCTCACCGTTGCATTTCATCGGTGCAGTTAGCCAGCGTTCGATGTACAGACAGATCCACGGGCTGTTTGTGTGTTTCCTCACGGATTTCATGAGTAAATCATGAGGAATATTGTCAAACAAGCCCTTGATATCGAACTCCAATACCCAATCTTGCTGCCAGCATCGCTGCCTTGTGACTCTGATGGCATCAATTGCCGATTTATTCGGTCGGTAGCCATAAGAATCCGGCAGAAAATGAGGCTCAACAAGCGGTTCGAAATGAAGCCTGACCACCATTTGCGCCACGCGATCCGCAACCGTGGGAATACCCAGCAGACGTTCACCTCCCGACTTCTTGGGAATAGTGACACCTTTCACCGGGGGTGGATAATAACTGCCCGATGATAAGCGGTTCCAGAGTTTGTAGAGATTATCTTTCAGATTGGATTCAAAATCCGCGATGGTTTGACCATCCACGCCTGCCGCACCTTGATTGGTTTTAACCAATAACCAGGCACGATACACATCCCTTTTCTCAATGACAAACGGTTTTGCCTTAACCTCCGTATCTCCTCCTGCCTGACAGTTGGATACCGGGTAAGGCTGCCTGACGAGACCCCTTCGCTCCACATTCATTACAAATATTTCCTCACTACTACGAGTCACTCCGCCCCCGTATCACCCATCGGTACTCTCATACTTGTCAATTTAGTGACTTGCATTTCTCCCTTGACATCGTGATGACGGGTTCCCGCAGTTCCCAGAAAGAGCCCGATACAAAGTCACGCCCACTCTACGCCGGACACCACCTGCGCAGCATTCGGAATTCACTCACAGATTTATCCCGGAAGATAGAAACGCCCCCGGTTTTGATGTCAAATCTCTTCTTTACGACGCGTCCACATGGGTTCGGTTTTACTCGTCTCTTTGTATCCTACCTGCCGAACTATTGTTCGCGCTTTGACCTCAACGCTCACGACCCCCGCTCTTTACGGCAGCCGCTTGAGGGGGTTTGAAGCCGGCTTCCGACAGCGGACTTCGGTGGGCCTGCCACCATCTCCTCCTGAGCTTATGCTACAAACTGGCTGCGTTCCCTATGCTGCCAGTTTGTATGCCTGCGGCACACTT
>NZ_JBBMXH010000225.1:0-1891 GCF_037996725.1 Xenorhabdus entomophaga | reverse complement strand
TATGGAGTGTCTTTTTCTTTGCCTGTAAATTTCAATTTATAAAAAGGCAAAATACGCAAAGGACAACAATATGGAAAGACGCAGTAATTATCTTATAAATCCAATACGAGTGATTGGAAGGGGTGGCTTCGGATTCGTAGAAGAAGTAGAACTTTACAGCCTTGATAATAATAAATGCGGTAACTATGCCAGAAAGGTATTATCGATAGCTGACAAAAAGTTACTCGAAAATTTTACAATGGATGAATGGAAACGCAGGTTCCAAAGAGAGGCCAGATATCAGGCTTCTTGTAATCATTCAAATGTAGCACCAATTTATATTCACAACTTATCTGCTAACAATCCTTGGTTTGTCACTGATCTTGCAGAGAACCACTTAGGGACTGAGCTTAGTAAGGGACGACTCCAATCAACTGAAAAAATTAGTATTATTAAAATGATACTTAATGGAGTTAAGTACATGCATGAGGAAAAAAGGTATTGGCACAGGGACTTGAAGCCTGAGAATATTCTTAAATTTCCCGATGGTATCTATAAAGTTTCTGATTTTGGCTTAGTAAAGAACTCAGATAACGCAGCAGAGTCTGAGGTATTGAGTCATATTGGCGATGTCATGGGAACTCATAAGTATATGGCACCCGAAGTCTATAGTAGCCTTTATAATGAAAAAACAGATATCTTTGCTCTTGGTGTAGTTATCAGTGAAATTGGAATTGGGCAGTTAAAAGGAATAGATGACTTTATTCATAAAAGTACAGCCCATAAGCCAGCAATGAGGTATAACTCAGTTTCAGATATGCTAATAGATTTTGAGAAAATCATTAAGGAGAATAATCAATGATTACCTTATTGAATTGCGGACTCTTTTCGTTGGGAAAAAGCACTACACGGGGTAATCAAGACTCCATTATGCCTCCTAAGATTTCAGGAGGCGGATATATAATGGCTGTCGCGGATGGTGTTGGGGCATATGATGGAGCGTATGAAGCCTCTCAAATTGCCATAAAATACCTATCAGATAATGTCACTGACAGTGATTTAAATATTGATGGAATATTATCTGCGATAAAAAAGGATATATCCAAGCTCTCTGATAGCCATGTTGATTTCCATAGGGCCGCAACAACTCTGACATTTTGCTGCATCGATCAGGATAGATTGCATATAGGGCATGTTGGAGATACAAGAATTTACGTAAGAAAGGGAAAAAAACTTGAACTATTATCAACAGACCATACTCAACATCAAGAATTGTTCAATGAAGGATTATTTACAAAGAAAGAATTGAAAAATATGAAAGGGAAAAATACCCTGACATCAGCTCTTTCGAAAGTGATTGACTTGAAGTATCAAGAAATTCACCGCCCTCTCTCTGAATTTGTTGATGATGAAGGAGTGTTAGACATATACATTATGTCTGATGGTGCTCACCACTTCTGGGAAAAACGACCAAGATTTTCAGAAAACACTCTGAGCAATCCAGTTAGGTTTGCTTCCAGTTTACAAAAGCGGATTGAAAAAGCTACACCAATTGATGACTACTCATTGGTGGCGGCTAGCTTCAAGATCTCATAAGAACCCTAATTTTAATCTGGTGTAATTCCACCAAATACCCCAAGCCATCACATACCGTGGTGGTTTTTTTGTATCTGAATTTCATGCGTTAGGAGAGCTTAACTTCAAGCCTTCCTCTATATCAGGCCGCAGTGTCGGTGAGCGATGAGAGGACGGCAAGAGTGTTACCGTCCTACTCAGTTTTATTGGTCTGTTCAATTTGGTTAATTTGTTGGCGGAATAAAGGGGAATGGTGGAATAAAGGGTTGTGGGGGCATCACGCAGTGTATCCCTGTAGGTGTTAAAACGCATACAGGACCATCCGATAACTCGCCGG
>NZ_JBBMXH010000224.1:0-1961 GCF_037996725.1 Xenorhabdus entomophaga | reverse complement strand
ACCCGACACACGCAGGAACTCGCCAATGCCAAGATTGAAATCGATACTCTTCGGGCTGATGTTGCCGCTGGTCGTCGCAAGCTGCGCATCAAGGCCACCTGTCCTGTGTCTGAAACCGTTACCTCCGTCAGCGTGGGCGCTACAACCACCGTCGAACTCACTGGAGAAACTGGATCTACTGTTCTCGATATCCGAGCAGGCATCATCAACGACCGGGCAAAACTGAGATATTTGCAGGATTACATAAAAACTGAATGTCAACAACCGATCGAATAATTGATATTTTATTGTTTGGGCAGGCATCATTTATTTAATATAAATTAACTATTCTGTTTTGAGTTAAATCAATGTACACTGTGTTTTTATACAGTAACAAAAAAAGGGAGGTGAAAATGTTTTTAAGCAAACTTGCTCGCTTTGCATTAACTGCAACCTCTGTGGCTCCTGTATGCATCACATTGGCTTATTTAGCTTTTATTCAGAAAAAATACATCATGCTCAGTATGTATATACTTGTAGGTGTCGTAAGTGTTTGTCTCTGCATTTTTATATTAAAGTATTCTGTCCTCAATTCTGGGCGCACAAAAAAGAATATAAAAACAGCCACTCCCGCCAATAAGGAAGTAACTAGTTATTTTTTAACATATTTATTTCCATTACTCAGCACGTCAGGGACATTTTTTGATTGGAAGATTGCTATATTCTTTTACATTAGTTTACTTGTTTATGTTTCTTTTTCTGAGGGTTATAGTTTTAATCCATTATTATCATTCTTCGGATATAAATTCTATGAGGCGGAAGATGATACAGGTGTTAGCTTTGTGTTAATTACTAAAAGAGATTTATTTTCAGTGAATAATGACAGATTAGATGTTATAAAATTAACAGCTCATACATATATTGCTGTTTAATTCACAAAGGAAATGATTTATGGAATTATTTGCTATAACCGATACTGGTAAAATTGTGAAGATTCTCACTGATGCACAAACACAAATATCTGTAACTTCCTTGTTTAAAAGGCAAAAAGATTATTTTGAAAATAATTACACAACATCTGTAGAATTTAGTGGTGGTTATATCACCAGTCCTGCGGAATATTTTTGCATTGATAATTTTGATGATGTTATAGGTGTTCTTGATGCAATACAAACTCCTGACTCTATTCAGGAGTGGAGTCCGCAGGATATATCTATTTTTAACATAAAGGCATTATTTTCCGGCGAGATAGTTTCATCTGGCGCAGTGGGTAATATAAAAGCGTACCTCCAATGTTTTGATAAAAGACAAATAATAGATAATAAAAAAACAATATTTCATAGTATTCTTCAAGATGACAATACTTTTAAATTATCTGACTCTGACGGGTTGGTTATCGATAACAAGCTAACGGCAATACTTGAGAATGATAAATTAAAATTCAAAAGCTTTCATATGCTGAGGAGAATATTTGATGTTGATGGATATTTTAAAGAAGCAACCGATGATGACTTGAGAGAATTTGCCAATCATGAGCACTTCCATATTTCAAGCGATTTTGACCTTACAAACATTGCTGATACTGTGATAAGAAAGAAAGTATCATTAATAAATAAATCAAGAGTTTTAGAGGATTACACTGTAGATGATTTATTATCCATAGCGAAAGTAAATGACGTAACTCTTGATTTGGAGATATATGAAGATGGTGGTGAAAAGAAAATTACAATGCCACAAGAAAAAAAACACATTAAGAGGCTGTTGAGTTTTTTGGATGAGGACTATTTCACCTCACAAATCACCCGGACATTATATCAGACAAACTCTAAGAAAAAAGTGAAGATAACTTAGTGTAATTGCTATCATTGCAATGAATGATAACCATTAAATCACTCTAACGATTTAGTTATCACCCAACCCCAAGCCATCACCTCCCGTGGTGGCTTTTTTGTATCTAACGCGCATTCACAGCGCCATTCTTT
>NZ_JBBMXH010000223.1:0-2037 GCF_037996725.1 Xenorhabdus entomophaga | reverse complement strand
TGCTGTGACATAGCCTTTTGTTCCTTTATTTCTCTATTTTTGACGACTTAAAGTTATAAAGGAGCGGCTATGTCATTTCAACTCATCATAAAAGTCGAGCATCGCGTTAATGTTAGTTACTTCCGTTTCCGGCAGATAGGTGACGCCGTTGTTAAGAGCTTCCTGCAAAAGCACTTGTGTTGCGTGAAGGGGATCAACAGCACCTTCTTCCGTTGCAAAGGTAGCAAGCTCCGGGAGGATTGTAAGTTGCGGCTCCAGTGCCTGAAGTTCGGATTTTGTCAATGCTTTGATCTTAAAGCCAGATTCACGATGAACATCAATAAATTCACGGGTTGCAGATTCAGTTTCCTGCCAACTGATAGCACCTGACCAATTTATCTTCAATTTTCCGTTTGTCTGTTTATCGAGATAATGCCACTCATTGAGTGCCTGTTGCCTGAGTTTGCTGTAAGCATCCGATCTGCCATAAGAAACATTTAGCCATGCAAAGGCCTGTTTAGTCACTCCGTTACCCGCCTGTCCTTTATCAATAAGGATAATTTCTCCCTTATAGTGGTTAGATAAACACCATGCCAGCGTTGTGCCAACAAAGCCCGCACCAACAATAATAATTTTGTTATTTTTCATCTGGTTAATAGTTAACCTCCCAAGATCCATCATGTTAGAGAAAATGACTTGTGCCAGGTGGTACAGGTTTATAAAGTTATTGATCATAACGGGATTCAACAGCGGTTAGTGGTTTGATACTCATTCCTTTAAGCATACTGAGCCATGCAAGGAACGTGATCCCCATTAGGATGATAAATAACGATTGAGGCGGCAACTTAGTGAGCACAACACCACTTATCATCGGGTTGAAAGCACCGCCTAGGAAGCCCAACGCCTGCGCCGAAAAATAGCTGGATTTCATTCCTTCCGGCGCGATATTGTCAATGAGCATATATTCACCCGGCGCATAGATTAGCTCACCAAGGGTGAAAATAACGGCTGCAAGTCCCCAAAGATAAAGGTTTTTGTCTGCTATCATAAAGACGGCCAGTCCCATCAAGAAAAAGAAACTGCCTAATGTCATTAATCTCTTCAGGTTTTCCGGATGAATACGTTTGCCTACCGAATATTGTAAGGTAACAACCACTGCGGCATTCACCGGCAATACAACACCGATGACCGCTTCAGCCAAAGTGCTGTTAGCTACGGTCAGGACATATTGTGAGATCCAGATGGTAAAAGAGCCGAATACCAGTGAACCAAGAAAAGTTGACAGGATAAACCAGGCTAGTGCGCGATCACGTAACATTATTGCCGGATTCCATGCCGTTGTGGTTCTTTCACTGTCTGCGGCAACTCTGATACTTTGAACATAGCGCTGAATAAAAACAATAGGAACAGACGCGGAAACTGCTGCCAACCAGAACGGGAGATTCATGCTATACATTAAAAGCCATGTACCAATTGGCGGGCCAATAGTCCAGCCCATATTAATAAAGGTGTAGTTCAACGAAAAAACTTTCGCTTTTGTTGACGTTGGCAGTGTATCGGCAAAATAACCTTTCAGTACCGTCGAAAATACTGAATAGGAACAATTTATCAACGAGATAAAAACCACAACTAAGCCTGCGTGATTGACAAGGGGAATCGCAATAAAACCGCAGACAAGCGCAATAACGGCTAACAGCATGTAGCGTTTTTTATCGAATCTATCCGCCAGAATCCCGAACCCCATACTGAAAAGTACGCCGATAGTCAAAGCAACGGAGATAGCAAGCCCGATAATATCAACCTGCATCTGATACTGACGAGTCAGATAGATAGCCATAAAGGGAAGAGTGGCTCCACGCCCGATGGTCAAAAGCAGAGAAGAAACCAGTAATGCACTGGTTGAGATATTTAATTTAGAAAACATTAGCTCACTACCTGAAAATAATTCTTCTTGGATTCACATATTAAGTGCAACATCGTTATAAACGAAGTAAATGAGTTTTTGTACCTTTAAATAGCTCATCCGGCGTATTGTAACCCCGTGTTTTTCGTGGTCGC
>NZ_JBBMXH010000222.1:0-2073 GCF_037996725.1 Xenorhabdus entomophaga | reverse complement strand
CCGTTTTAGGTGGACTGATTGCTTACTGCCTTAAATTGAAAAAACCATCACTGAAAGTTTTCTACTTAGAAGAAGATGTTCCAATGATGGCTTAAGCAGAATTCGGGTTAACTATAACGAAAAATATAAATCAATGGTATTGACTTTTTAGCAATTTATTAGGTGTGTTTCTATTAATATATTCTGAAAATAGATAAAAAATCAGCACAATGTATTATTTGATAATAAATATTATATCTTAATAATTTACAACTTCGTATTTGGAGGAAATTTAATTTCGGGTATGTACCATCTACTCTGTTATGGTACATACTTCATTTCAGCTAGATTTAGATTAACGTTATCACTTGATATTTAAGGTTTTTTGTAATTTTTAAGAGGTGCTTCAATGAATTTAGTTGAGAGAGTGGCCCCCTGCATGAATAGAACTTGATTGTTAATTAATTGATTTTAAATAATAATATTTGTTGTGTTTTCAAATATATACAAATTTCTATACAACTCACATTATACTAAGGCACTCACCAGCTTCATTGTATAGCTGGTATGTTTGTAGCCCGTGATCTGGTATCTCCACACTCAATAAAACGAGGTCAGTACGTTTTACGTTCCGACCTTGTGAGGGTGACGACGAATTTCGTCGGAACCAGTTAAAGAGGAAGTTAACTGATAGTTCAGCCTATCTATGTGAATAGGCTACCCAATAGTTTTGGGCTGGCTGAACTCTTCTTGTAATTTAGAGTGGGTAAAGAGGGATATTTCCTCTGGTGCTACTCTGTTCGTAAAGCATTGATAGCCGATACAGGCATTTCGATAACCGCTTTTATACTCTTATCAATTTTCTCAATAATCCCTGTTCTAGGACCATTTATCCACGCATCGCTTTTATAAAATTTGGCCTGTATAGCCGCCAGTTCGTCCATATCTTCAAACGCCCGGATAAGGTAATAACAATCTGGATCATGCTGGGAGATGCCAAAACTAATAACATCAATCCCCTGTGAGCGATGCAATGGAACGCTGATATTTACCATGATTTCATGAAACTGACTGCCGGTTCCTTTTTTTAATTCGTACTGGAGTATTTCGATGATCTTGTTGTCCATGTATTCACCTTACGCATTGTTATTCTTAATAATGTGGGCATAGCGGATAATACCGGAAATATGGCCGCCGTATAGCTATTAAGCGATTGAAGAAACTGATAGCCCTGCCAGTAAGAAGCCTTTCCCGTCACCGTGATCACCTGACCTTTCCGCAATAGCATCACTGACAGCGCCATCTCATCAAAGCCAACGACACGCAGCGGGTAATCACTACGCTTATCGCTCTGTACCTACATGGTAGCGACTGCCATTACTTTACCTGTCTGGCACTTGATACGCTTGGGTGCGACGGTAACCTTCCCTGTGACCGTAGCGACTATCGAGGGGGCGTTCTTCTTCTGTCTTCGTGCCATTTTCCACAGCCTATAGATGATCTGGTTTTTCAACCATGATAAAAATCAGATAGTTAATCTACTGCGAACGTAATACGTATTCAGTCATGAGTTACATTAGGAAATTCCTATTAGTTTATTTTTTAACCTAAGTCCGAATTCGGGCTTTGCTCTGCTATCAGGCTGACAGTTAGTCCCTGAATTACATACGGGATAATCCCGCATGTACATAAGCAAAAAGGTATTGGGGAAATCTCTATACCCAAGGTGGGATATCACACCTTTAAATCAGCGCACTTCTGTTTCAAACGGAGGCAGTGAAAATTAACCCGAACCCTTGCGCTCAAAATAGAGAGCCAAAAACAATAAGTTAAGTCGTTTTGTCCAGCTCGTTATGTCCACGCAATGCACTGAAATAATGTATATTTATTGCTTTTGTCCAGCTCATAAATCAACTGTGGCGATTTCCACCATAGTTAATGGTCAAGATTTTGACCATCATAAAAATCAACACGTTACTCTAGTTGATGGAGTAATTGCCGTTATTGATAACCGCGGCTATATCTCAGAACTCTTACTTGACCGCCGTCACACAGAAATTCTTATCACTACCGACGAAATTCGTCGTCAGTCAC
>NZ_JBBMXH010000221.1:0-2200 GCF_037996725.1 Xenorhabdus entomophaga | reverse complement strand
CCGACATTCTTTTTCAGCCTGCCGTTTTTGTCCCGTTCGCCTTGTTCGTGCCAGTCATTATCGGCAGCAATGATGATTTTCGCGTCTGACCACTGCTTTCTGACCTGCTCGACAACCGTGATTAAATTGCTTTCATCAATGGCTGCCAGTACCACGCCCTTATGTAATTGGCTGACTGTTAAGGCTGTAGCGTACCCCTCGGTAATGATGATTGTGTCCGACGTTCCGGTTATCTCAGATACAGGGATAAAACTGCCTTTTTTCTGCGTACCTGTAACAAGACGTTTATTACCGTCCGTCTTGATGGTCTGAGCGCCCGTGGTTATTCCGTCCAGTGTTTGAGTAATCAGCAATAACGATCCATCTTTCAATAACCTTTGATTGGGACATTTCAGTCCCTTTTTTACCAGATATTGAGATTCACCCGTGACCGTAGTGGAAACCAGCGCTGCAATGCGTTCTGCAATTGATTTAGTGTTACGAGTTGGCGTTTTGGCTGGTTTGGATTCAGGCAAAGGTAATGACAGCGAATTAGCAACAACTTTTGCCGCTTCAATGATGGAAATTCCTTTGGTTTTTGCCACTAAATCTAGCCCGTCACCATAGTTTGGAACATTACACTGGCGGCAATGCCAGTTGCCGTGATGGTGATCATCGATAAAGTGGAAACGGTCAGTACCGCCGCAGGCAGGACAAGCACCATGTTTCCCTTTTGCAGGAATATCGATACCACAGGCTGGCAGCAGAGTTACCCGACCCGATGGCACGGTATTACACTTTGGTTATGACCGGCTGACCCGTTTGAATTCCGTGACCGCCTCCGCCGGCGAAACTTACCGTTATGAGCGGGATGCGGCGGGTCAGATTATCCGGGAAACCGATTTTACCGGGCGTACCCTCGATTATCAATACGATAAACTGGGACGCTGCACACTGACTCAATATCCCGATGGGCAGCAGCTTCGCTGGCATTATTCTGCTGCGGGTTTACTGGTCAAACAGGAAAGCTGGCAGCCGGAAGATAACCAACTGGTGCTGAAAGCCACCACCACTTACGAATACAACAAGCGGCATCAGTTGGTGAAAGCCACTAATGCCGATGCCGTGGTGGAATACGAATATGATAAGGCCACTGGCCTGCCGACCTGTGAGCGTATCAACGGGCGGGAAATCACCCGAGAATGGGATAACCTGACAGGGCGCCCGGTCAGCGAAAGTGTGGATGGCAACACCCTGCACTTCGGCTATAACCGATCAGGGGCATTGAATCACTTCCAGCTCAACCAGTATACGCCGTTGACGCTCCAGCATGACGCACTGGGACGGGAAACGGTGCGCGAAAGTGCCAACGGGTTTATCCTCGCCAGCCGCTACACCGCAACGGGCTTGCTGGCCCATCAGTCAGCCGGGAGAACTACCCAACTTTTCCGGGAAACGCTGGCGCAAAACGACCCGCACTTCCCGCCACAAGCGACTGCCGTCAACCGAAGCTGGCAATATGACCGGGCACATAATGTCCGGGTCATTGACGACAGCAGGGGACAAACCCGCTACCGTTATAATACCAACGACCAGATAGTGCATACCCTGTTCGAGGGCGCGCGCGCCCATGAAGAGCAATTCAGTTACGATGCCAATGGCAACCTGAGCCAATATTTGCCCACCGATGCGCAGGGCGCGATGGAACAGCTCACGCAACGCCAGCAAGCCGGGCGGGTGGTACAGCGGGGCGATATTCATTATCGCTATGATGATAACGGCCGGTTAGTCGAAAAAGCCGAGCAGCGTGACGGTTTCCGCCCGCAAATCTGGCGCTACCGCTGGGATACGCAAAACCAGCTCACCCACTTAGAAACCCCGGATGGCTCGCGCTGGCAGTACAAATACGATCCTTTCGGGCGGCGTATCCAGAAACAAAAAACACACGATGGAAAACGGGTCGCGGCGAATTTACAATTATGGCTGGCCGGTAAGCCGGATTTGCCGGACAATCCGAAAGCACTTGGCGGCTATGATTACCTGTGGAGCGGGGATCAGCTGATTGAGGAAGTGCCGTATCAGCTTGACGGCACCCGGCTGGAAGAGCGTCGGGTCATGAACCCAATAGTTAGATCGTTTAGAAAAAGTAGTATTCTGTTTCAATGAACGTTCCTATCACTTTATCGTGTATCTTTTCGGATTTGGAATAACCTATCGTTTT
>NZ_JBBMXH010000220.1:0-2216 GCF_037996725.1 Xenorhabdus entomophaga | reverse complement strand
TCGTTCAGGCTCAGAAAGGGTTATCTTCGATTTCATTAGAACAGGCGGAAAGTCAGATTATCGTGTTATCTATTATAACAGTCGTGCAAATAATTTATCTGACTAACTTAACAAGTTAATAAAGTAACGATTTACAATATAATCTTTGAAACTTTAAAATTAGCACCGAAATAATTGCAATATTCTTCGGTGCTATTTTTTCTGAAATAAAAATATAACTCACTATGTTAATATTTTTTCCAGATATTATTTAGGATCAGTAGTCCCTTTCGGTGGCCCAAGTCTATCCAATTCAGCTAAAATTGCAGTAATTTGGGTTTCCCAATCTGCTGGTTTTGGATTTTTACGCAGAGGAAATATTAATGGGCGACGTTCAAAATCCACTGAACTGACGGATTTTTTTCCTTGAATTAGATATTTTGCCATAAAAGCCAATAAATATTTTTTACTGATTATATCATTAGGTAAATATGGGGTTTCAGGTTCAAAAGCATAAATAACCAACTTGTTACTCTCATTTAAGCCATAAACTCTTAAATACAGAATATCATAGAGATGAATAGCATTTACTTGAGAATAACGCGCAACATACATTTTTCCATTACGCCAAGTATAAAAAAGTTGTTTTTTCCGATCAATAACAAGTGGAGCTATTTTATGTATTAAAAATAATAAACCTAGATGAATTAAAATGATTGTAACAAAAAACAGAAAAAAACCACCATCTAGTAATAAATCCTTTTGAGCAGTAGATTTGCTATAAAAACCATTATCCGTATAACGAATATGAAAATATTGAGAAAATGAAATGCTCTTTGCATTAGTAATATATTCATATTTCTTAACATAATCTGGGATGTTAGGATTTAAGTAAAATTTCTCACCGTAATCTCTTTTAGCATAACTTAAACCTCTTAAATAAAAAGCCTCATTAACTTTCCATTCCGTAATATAATTATCAACAAAAAAACAGAAAACCAATAAAAAACTAGCAAAAGAAGAGAGAAAAACTTTTTCACGAAAACCACCTCTACTATATCGTATTTCACATTTTTTATCATCAATTAAGTCAATAAAACCCTCTGTTTTTATTTGCTTTTTATCCAGTATGCCAATGTCTTCATCTAAAATAGGATCACTCACTGCTGATAGCCGACTAATTTTGGCCTCAGTCTTTTTGGTTAACCACTTTTTTATTGAGTTTATCATTTAGCGTACCTTCTCATCAAAATATCCATAAATAGCATTTTCGACTGTTGGCTCTTATCCCCATTGATAACGCAAGGGAGAAATATCATTTTCTTTTGGCATATAATACCAAAAAATTGTTAAATATTGAGCATATTCTTCTTCTATTTCTAATTTCAGATTAAGTATGCCATTTTCATTAATTGGATTCTCATTTTTATAAATTATCTCGGAGAGAGATTGTTCCATTAACTCATCAAATCTCCGCTTAGCTTTAGCGTAATGACGCTCATTTATATAAATGGTGTGATCACTTCTGGAAGTAACAGTAGATGATGGTAATACATGATAAACTAACTCTGATCTTTCCCATTGAAAATTTGGCAACATAAAACGATAAACCATATTTACTTTTTTATCACTTTCTTTTTTTAATATTGGCCTGGTAAAAAAATTCAAAAACTCTTGATGTTCTACCTTAAATGCATTAATGATTTCATCATTCATTTGGTAAACTTCTTTGAACTGATCTGCTATATCATTAGGTCTTTTTAAGCCCATTTTCAAAAAAGAATACTTTTCGCCACTTCCCCAAAAGCAATTCATTAATAAATATTCCAATTGACTTTTTCCAAAGAAAAATAAATAGACAATGCTTGCTAACATACCTAGAACTCCTACCCATATCATACTGGTAAAGAATGCCCCTGCTCCGGCTGCTCCAGCACCTGTGCCCAAAAGTGATGGCCCCAAAAATCCAGCGGTAATCATTAACGTACCGGTACCAATAGCAACATGTGCATACGCTTCCTTATGACTACCTAAAGCGCTAGCATAATAAGCATCGTAGTAAGAAAGCGCCCCGCTTAAGATTCCAGTTACCCCAATTGTCCCCTTTGCCAGCAGTTTTATATAGGAAGTGTGCCGCAGGCATACAAACTGGCAGCATAGGGAACGCAGCCAGTTTGTAGCATAAGCTCAGGAGGAGATGGTGGCAGGCCCACCGAAGTCCGCTGTCGGAAGCCGGC
>NZ_JBBMXH010000219.1:0-2244 GCF_037996725.1 Xenorhabdus entomophaga | reverse complement strand
ACTGCTTTCTCATACATTGGGCATTTTTGCCAATTTTAAACAAGGTAAAAGTCAACGCGACTGGCTTCAACAAGCCAACGTCATAGGATGTTAAAGTCGAGCATCGCGTTATAGTAAGGTTAATTTATTCAGTATCTAAGACGTATTAACGTCTTATGAAGAGAATTTGAACGGCATGATAATTTGGTATGGGGTCGTCTCATTAAAAATCGTATGCTAAGCGAGTGTTGAGACGGGAACCCAAAGATAAATTTCTGAGTGCATCATTCCCTCATTGCTTCACTGATAGCAGTAAAACTTCCTCCAAGTACATTACGAATAGTAGTCAACAAATTTTGACGACGCCCCTGATAGTTCACTGGCATTCTGTCTGTCTCTTCAAGAAAGCAATATAAAGCGGTAAGCCCATCGGTGTGGTAGTGCTTAACCGCCTGCTGGCAGTGGTACAACCTCCTTCTGTCCGTAAACGGGTGAGATCCTCCTGAATTACAGTGGGTAAGGGAAATTACAACCTTACCTTATCCGTGCACCAATGCCCCAGCCTATTAATTCGATAGGTAGTAGTGTATTCACCTATAAGTACAATGCCATGTAAAGTAGATGTTCAGTGAGATAGCCTGCATCTCCCAACGATGGGAAAGGCTAAGGTGGCGGTAACGAGCAGGTGAAGAAAAACGAGTACAGTTAAGAAAAACTGCCGATAAGCGGCTGCCTCCTCTGCCTTTCCGTCAGTAAATTTACCACAATATCAGACGAGGATAGCATTATGAGCAATAACCGTATAATCGGCAGCTTAACGATCCGGAAAAAGCTGCTGATTGTTTTAATCTGGATGGCCATCAGCCCGATGACGCTGGCAGATACCTTAACCCGCGATAACGGTGCCCCGGTAGGTGATAATCAGAATTCACAGACTGCCGGCTCCGATGGTTCGGTGCTGTTGCAGGATGTACAACTGTTACAAAAGCTGCAACGTTTCGATCGCGAGCGCATCCCTGAGCGTGTAGTGCATGCACGTGGCGCCGGAGCGCACGGGGAGTTCACTGCTACGGCGGACATCTCCGATCTGACTATTGCGAAAGTGTTTACTGCCGGCAGTAAAACCCCTGTGTTTGTCCGATTCTCAAGCGTTGTACACGGCAACCACTCGCCGGAAACACTGCGTGACCCACGCGGTTTTGCGACCAAGTTTTATACAACAGAAGGTAACTGGGATCTGGTCGGCAACAACTTTCCCACCTTCTTTATCCGTGATGCCATCAAGTTTCCGGATATGGTGCACGCTTTTAAGCCAGACCCTCGTACTAACCTTGATAACGATTCTCGCCGCTTTGATTTCTTTTCACATGTACCAGAATCGATCCGCACCCTGACATTACTGTATTCCAATGAAGGAACCCCGGCTTCTTATCGCAATATGGACGGCAATAGCGTTCATGCCTATAAACTGGTAAACGCCAAAAGAGAAGTGCATTACGTGAAGTTCCATTGGAAAACCCTGCAAGGAGTAAAAAATCTAGATCCCTTGCAGGTTGAACAAATACAGGGCAAAGACTACAGCCATATGACGCGCGATTTGGTAGCTGCAATCAATCGCGGCGATTATCCAAAGTGGGATCTCTACATCCAAGTATTGAAGCCAGAGGATTTGAAGAAATTTGATTTTGACCCTCTGGATGCCACTAAGATTTGGCCAGATGTGCCGGAAAGAAAAATCGGTCAGATGGTGCTGAATAAAAACCCAAACAATGTGTTTCAGGAGATCGAACAGGTAGCTATGGCACCTTCCAACCTGATTCCTGGGATTGAGCCTTCAGAAGACAAACTGTTGCAAGGGCGCCTGTTCGCATATGCTGATACGCAATTTTACCGCATTGGTGCAAATGGTTTGAGCCTGCCAATTAACCGGCCGCACAGCCCGGTTACCGGCCTGCACCAGACCACCTACCGGATGTAGTGGTATAAGGATCTCGGACACGTCAAAACGCCGCAAGGTTAAATGTCAAACGGTAGTCATATTAATGATTAGCTGTAGAAAATTGTCTGTTGAATAATTCAAACAGGGATAGATAAAAGTATGAACGGACACGCAAAAGCCATCCCGTTGTTCATTGAGGATAAAAGAAAATAGGATTTATGTTGCTTTGAAAAGTCAGTGTATGAATCCACGTTCAATACACTTCGGTGGCAATATAAAAACACCTTTTGGGCGTACTTTTAGTTTAAGAGACCTTCATTGCCAGA
>NZ_JBBMXH010000218.1:0-2295 GCF_037996725.1 Xenorhabdus entomophaga | reverse complement strand
ACCTCATGAAGATCGCCAGATTATCATTCACCGCTTTGAGCAGGGTGCGACTAAAGTCATCGTGAATGTTGGCACCTTGATCGCGGGTTTTGATAGTGATGTGCGCTGCATCATCTACGCCCGGCCGACGAAATCAGAAATTCGATGGACTCAGTGTCTTGGCAGAGGCTTACGTACTGCGCCGGGTAAAGAAGCCTGCCTTATCTTCGATCACTCCGGTACTGTCCATCGCCTCGGTTATCCCGACGATATCGAATATGACGAGCTGCCCCGCAAAAACGACGGCATGAAGTCCAGCTCCAGTTACCGGGAACAGGAAAAACGCGAGAAGCTGCCGAAAGAGTGCTCATCCTGTCATTACATGAAGCCCGCGGGCGTTTATGTCTGTCCGAAGTGTGGGTTTAAGCCACTGTCAGGCGAGGATGTTGAGGTGGATACCAGCCGCACCATTCAGAAGCTCAGTAAGAAAGAGCGCGTCTACACGCAGGCCGAAAAGCAGAGTTTCTATTCACAGTTGAAATATTACCAGAACCAGCGGGCTTCACAGGGTAAGGCGGTCAGTGATGGCTGGGTATCCAACACGTTTAAAGACAAGTTCGGGGTCTGGCCTCGCGGGTTCCATGACACCCCGCAAGAACTGACACCCGAAGTGAATAACTTCATCAAACATAAGCAAATTGCGTGGGCGAAAAGCCGTCAGAAAGCAAAACAACCGCAACAAGAACAGCAGGGGCTAAACCTTGAAGTGGCCCGCCATAAGGTGCGTGAAATACGTGAAAAATTAGGTGCACCATCATATCAGGGAGACACACAGTGAACAGAATAAAAACCGCTGATGCCGTTATCGGTCGCTGGCCTGAAATCTTCGCTTACTACAAGTTGCCCCCCGTGACAGGGAAAAAGCACTTTAAAGGTAACTGCCCCATCTGCAAGCGAAAGGGAAAATTCCGCATTGACGATAAAGAAGGACGCGGAACATTTATCTGTGCTTGTGGTGAGAGAGGTGATGGCTGGAAGTTACTCACCCTGACTCAAGGCAAGGACTACAAGACTCTGGCCGATGAGATTGATCAGCTATTGGGTATCCAGTCCGACAAACGCAGTGTGGTTAAAAAAGAAACCAATATCACCACGTTCAGAAACAAAGTCACTGCCTGCTATGCCAATTTACCCGGCCTGAAAGGGACATCGGGCGAAGACTACTTACGTAACCGGGGCATTCATACTTTACCCACTGACAACGTGAAGTATTGCCCCGATCAGCCTGTCCGAAACGGGAAGCTACAAGCGATATGGGCGCTGGTGACGGATGCCAAGGGCACGCTGTGTTATCTGCACCGCACTTACCTTGATGGGGACAGGAAGGCGAATATTACCCCGCAGAAAAAACTGGATTCCACGCAGGAAGAGAGTTATCGCGATCATGCTCAATCACCGGCGATACGCCTGTTCCCGGTGGATTCAACGCTGGGCATTGCAGAGGGCATTGAAACCGCACTGTCCTGTAAACAGATTTACGGCGTCAATACATGGTCAGTGGTGAACACGGGCTTTATGGAACGCTTCCGTGTGCCCGGTGGGGTTAAGCATCTCATCATCTTCACGGATATGGACTGGAACGCCGCAGGCCATGCCGCCGCAATGTCATGTGCTCATGGAAACTTATTGGCGAATAACGAGTTAGAAAAGGTTAGCGTTCGCTGGCCTGACCACGGCGACTTCAACGATATGCTCCAGAACGGGGATGAAGCCAGAGAATTAGTATTTATGAAAAAAGCACGGGAGACAGCATAATGACGGACAGCACCGCACACAAAACACTCTTTACGATCCCTGAATCCACTTACAGTACCGAACTGGCGACCGTGAAACCGTTACCCGTTCAGCGTAAGATCACCGGTAATAAACAGGTCGATGCTTACCTGTGGGTACTGGCAGTCATTAAGACCAATGAACCCGCCCACCTTGAGGCAGCAGAAGCCGCCTTGAAGAAGCTGAAAATCACACCCAAGGAAGCCCAGAAGAAATATTCTGATTACCTGATGAAGTCAGGCGCGCATCCCCTCCAGATTGCCTTTGGTTCCATCGGCATGGATAACCCACAGGGCTATATAAACAGCGCGAAGGAGCAAATCAAAAAGGCCAGTCAGGTCAGGGCTTCGTTTGCCAGCTACGAAGCGGCGCTGGAACTCACTGAACCCGAAAAATTAATGCTGGTGGGCGAACTGGCTGACATTTATGAATCGGGTTATTACTGGAATGAAAAGGAATTAGCAGAAGGCTGTATGCACGGTG
>NZ_JBBMXH010000217.1:0-2310 GCF_037996725.1 Xenorhabdus entomophaga | reverse complement strand
ATAAGCATAACTCAGTCCTCTTTTTTGCCTTTTTGTTTCTGGAAAATCAAAACTCGCAAAATTTGGACTGAGTTTCTTTGACACTCCTACCATTTTGAAAAGTTATATATTTAGGCATGAGACCATCCACTGCTGAACAGAAGGCATCTTTAGGGTTACTACCACTACCCACCTTTCGCTGTAATAATAGTCAAAAATCACCACGAATGGTGCATGTTAACGATTTAGCGGATTTGATAGATAAAAAAAGAAAGGAATCTAAAGAAGAAATGGAATATATAACAAAAAAAGCAAACAAAAAAATCGACTAGCGGTACACCAATAGTACACCATATATATTTAAGATATTGATTTTTATGAACAATAAATCCCATCCAACATGGGGGCAACAGAAAAGCGGGATGATGGGTGCATATCAAAAACCTCATTTAAAAATCAAAAAGATAGCGCCGATACCGCCGCTTTATATTCTGGTCTATTTTGGCTTGTTCAGCCATTAGGGGATATTTAGGGGGAGCACAAGCTTCCCCCGGATATCCAAGGCGGGCAATTATACAGAGCGAGAAGGATAGCTTCAAACTCAGCCAAGCTTAAACCACTACAACCGAATTAATCCCACTCAAAGCGCAGTGCTGAGAACTCTTCTTGAATTTCATTGATAAATCGATTCGTACTAGAAAGGCTCCAATTCCGGGCGATGTAATATCCTTCATCTTGGTAAACAAACTCAGGTTCTGACTGAGTACGATATTTTTTGTACTTATCTTCAGTACCTTTGATTTCTTCAAATTTCTTCAGTAACTGAAACGAACACGTTTTATTATATCGGAGGAAGTAAAAAACAGGTTCACTGATAAGTTTATGCTCTTCAAGTGCTCTAACCGTATAAAAACCAATATCTGACTTACGGAATTTTTGCTGATAACGTTCTCCATTGACATACAAAGTCAACGATGAGTGATCTTTTTCGCTATTGCGGGCCGCTCTCTCTTCTCGCTTTTTATGACGTACTTCTATTTGATAGTCCATCGCTTCAGGAAGGGGAATAATTTGCTCAACATTCAATAAGAGTTTTTCCCCAATTCTAAAAGGTTGAAGACGAACACAAGTAATATCCAGCCCCATATCATTCATCCACAAAACTGATGTGGTAATTTCTTTAGAAAAGTTACGGGCAGCTAAGACAATACGTGTCTCTTTAGCAAAATCACCTTGTTGTGGCGAGTCCCATCCCAGAAAACCCAATATCGAACTTTCAGCATCAATATGTTGCCCCATTCGATTTAAAAAATCCCTGTAAGCACTAACTACTTGCTCCCAAGTCAGATTCGCAACCATAGCAGCATAACGAATCGCTTGAAGTTCCATATGACCACCATCATCATCCCGCTTTAGTTCTATAACGACAAGATTTGCAGACTTATCAATACCGAGTAAATCAAGACGACGATTAGAGTCCACAAAATGGCTATATTCTTCGGCAATCACTAATGTATCAGGGCTAATAGCTTCAATGTTTAATTTTAAGAGGCGTTGAATGTCTTCCCGTTCCTTCAACTTTTCAGCCTCAAATGAAGTCATTTCAACTTTTATTAACGAATCCTCTGTTAACTCATATATTGTCATTTAAGTTCCCTTATCCCCACTCGACATACCAAAAATGACCCAGTTAAATTGCTGTGTGTTTTCTGGGCCATCTAACAAACCAAAAATTCATCAACATTAAAATGCTCAAACATTTCACACGTATCTTTGTTCTCTTTTAATACACTTCCCGCCTCTTATTTAAGCTAAAATAACGCCATCAGCCGACTCTGTATCTGATATGTAAGATAATGGTGAATAAGTTAATTATCAGCATTATTTTATTATATTCAGCATCAATCAACTGAGTGTCATTAATAAATCCACATTTTAAGGAATATTATTTCAAGAACGATACCTATATTTATAAATTCAATGAAAGACACCGGCTTAACTTAAAAAATAACATAAATAAACTATCAATAAAGTAACAAATAGCACAAGCACTGAATATAAAATAAGTATTGATAATAGTTAGCCCAGTGCTTTAACATTAGCATCCTTAATACACAAGGAAGATTATTTGTTACCTAAAGGAATAAATAAAGTGAATTTTATTAAACCCAAACCCTACAAATAGTGCCCATGGTGACTACTTAAATAAAAATAATCACCCTTGGATTCACATATTAAGTGCAACATCGTTATAAACGAAGTAAATGAGTTTTTGTACCTTTAAATAGCTCATCCGGCGTATTGTAACCCCGTGTTTTTCGTGGTCGCTTA
>NZ_JBBMXH010000216.1:0-2328 GCF_037996725.1 Xenorhabdus entomophaga | reverse complement strand
CAGGCTTCATCCTTGATTTTGATATTAGTTTGGCGACGATTATCAGATCATAAATGAAGCCTTTTTTCTATCTAAAATATACGGTTACTGCTTAAGATCCTGTATATGATTGTCAGTTAACTGAGGAGCATAGAAACTTTTTCAATCAACAGAATAGCAATACTGATGCTTATCGAATACTCAGGGATCACCTTACTGAGCTTCTAAGGTGAGTGCATAAAAGGAAAATTTATTCTGAGATAGTTTCTCCTGTCAGTTCATGAAGCGATTTCTTAAAGTATGTTTACATGTTGGGAATGAAACCTCTCAGAGGTTTCAATAGTCACATTCCTTTTCAAGATACGTTCTTTTGTTGTAATAACCATTTATCTAGTTCATTTGCGAACCGCTGGCGATCACGTTGGTTTAAAGTAGCAGGCCCTCCCGTTTGGATTCCACTCGCTCGCATCGTATCCATAAAATCACGCATAACTAGGCGTTCACGTATTGTCGCTTCACTATAACGCTCACCGCGCGGATTGAGTGCTATTGCACCTTTTTCGATCACTTCAGCAGCAAGAGGGATATCTGCTGTAATCACTAAATCCCCGCTTTCTGAGCAACGAACAATTTGATTATCAGCGACATCAAATCCTGCTGGGACTTGTAACGTACGTAAAAAGGCGGATGCAGGTACACTTAATCGTTGATTTGCCACAAATGTAACCAGTATTTTTTCACGTTCAGCTGCACGATATAATATTTCTTTTATCACCTTAGGACACGCATCAGCATCTACCCATATAGACATAACAAAACCCTCTCAATTTCATATTTTTAGCTATATCAAGGATATTCCCACGATTTTTAAAATAATCAAACTGTTATAGCATTCTGATTATGCAAATCTGACATGATGGGAGCATCATAGATTCATTAACACACAATCGTGCAGTGAACTTACCGTGATCTGAAGTTCTTGCCGACGGTTTCGCCAATCTTCTTCACATCCTCTTAAATAGGTCTCCCGCGCATCAGCTAAAACCGCGGCCTGCGTGGCTGGAAGGCGAGCAGCAGCCCAACCGGCCGCAACATCCTTAGGGACAAATTCTCCAGTCACTAATGTTCGCCACATACGCGCCAGCGTTAGCAAAACATTGCGCTCATCTCCCTGTAATGTTTCAATTAAATCCGGCAGGACATCTTTAATAGCCCGGCTAATGTCCGATCTTGAAATAACTGGCAGAAGACTCGCGTTCGGGCCGACCAGTGGTATCGCTTCCTGTCGTGATTGGGCCAACACCAAGGTCAGTTCTGGATCACAAACAGGCTTGGGAATTTCTCCCATTTCATATTCGTGACGCAGCCACTCGCCGTAAATGAATTCGCTCCGGGCAGGATAAAGCGATGCAACGAGATCAGCACGCAAGAAAACAATCAGTTCGACAGGGCGACGTCCATCAGGATCAGAAGGATATCGGCCTGATATCCTCATTAAATCGGCAGTCAGACATTCCCGAATCTCTGACGTCATCGGCTGGTCAATGACCACGAGCAAATCTACGTCACTAAAGGGACGAAGACCACCAACTACAGCCGAACCATGAAGGTAGACAGCTACCAGCGATTCCGCTAGTCGCTTCTGGATAATCAACAACGCCTTATTTGCTTCGGGAGGAATGTACATAAGTAATTACCATGTGTTTGATTGAATTGGTTTAGTCTTTGGAGAGGAATACCTTATCCATAACGCAATAATTACCAGAATAATAAAAAAAACGGGGACAGACAGAGTAAGTTCCTTAAAAATAAATTTACCCATATTTATCCCAGATGCCTCCCAGGATAAAAACAATGCTACAGGGCATATCAAAATACCTGAGATAAATCCAATAACAATCAGATGACAAAGTTTTCTTTTGTTCATTTTTTGAATAATAGGGTCCAACTCTTTCTGATATTGCCAGTACTTCATAGTAAGGTACAACAATCCGAGCAATGAGCTGAGATGCTGTAGGATTTTATATATATTTATCCCCTGCCCGTTGGTAATGGAATGGAAAACGCGAAACTGTAGCAAAGGAATTAGCTCGACAAAAAAGCCTTTATTGTGTGTGAATGCGTCCCAGACAATATGGGTTACAGCGCCTATAAATAATGACAGCACAAAAACAACCCTGTCCTTATAATTCTGTTTTTCATAACGAGAAAAAGATATTGGGAAAAGGACGGATAAAGGATATATAACTTTTCAAAATGGTAGGAGTGTCAAAGAAACTCAGTCCAAATTTTGCGAGTTTTGATTTTCCAGAAACAAAAAGGCAAAAAAGAGGACTGAGTTATGCTTAT
>NZ_JBBMXH010000215.1:0-2359 GCF_037996725.1 Xenorhabdus entomophaga | reverse complement strand
GGTGCAGTTGGGGCACCCCAAAAAAAGGTTGGCATTTCGCGGCGATCTGAAAAGAGGGAAGGCGGCGGTCCTCAAGGGCGAGAGTGGTAGAGATTTGACCCGCCCCTCCCCTGCGTGACCATGACATAACGCGATGATTGCAAATAAAAACTAAATCATTGCGATATTGTTTTGCTGTAATGGTCACGTCGAATGAAGTTATTCATTGAAATTAAATGTGAGGATGGTCACTGCATACTTTCGGCTTCCGTTTGCTAGGCGGTCCACTCTTGCCTATTCTTGGGCTAAATACTTTCTCTATTGCCCACCCTCTATCTAACCTCCATTGCAAGGTTGCAAATGATAAGCCTAGGTATCCTGCCCATTCATTTAAGCACATCGTTTTGCCATGAGCAGTGTAGCGCCTGTGCGACCGTAACCGTAAAGCGCGCACTGTTTTATGGTGTCCTCTTTTTTGGTTGCAAGTCGGACAACTGGCTACAAGATTTTCTGGGACGTTATTCGTTTTACAATCATCAAGATGATCAACGTGCATATCATCCCATGTCACAACAGAGTCACACCAATGGCAGAAAAATGGGCCACCTCCGTGATGCTGATAGTAAACAGCGCGATGCTCATAAATCCTGCAATTTTTTCTCTTCAGTGGGTGATTGGGTGCGTATATCAATAAATAACCCCCTGAATGCTGCAACTTGCCCTGCTTTAATGTTGAGTGCTTTTCTGTGGAGCCATGTCGTCGCATTCTCATATAGTGCTTTTCACAATAAGGGCTATTGCGAGAACGTACTTTTAATTCACAACCTTCAACCTGACAAATATTCATCGCAGGTTTATTACAGGCATGCAAACACCCTGCATCAATTGATCCAGTCACATTCACCTCTAATTATTTAGAATCGCTTTAGGCGTTCGCGGGCTGTTTTGAATTTATGGCAGCTATAGCAAATCGAGGATAGATTGTTATCTGTATCAGCTCCCCCATGAGCCTTGGGAATGATATGGTCAACGGTCTTGGCTTCTACTACTCGACCACTTCGTAAGCACTCCTGACACAGGTATTTATCACGCCTAAGAATCCGTTCGCGTAGCTTGTCCCACTTGCTGCCGTAGCCGCGGGCGTGTCGGCTCTTGCCTTGCTGGTGAGCCTGCCAGCCGGTGTGCAGATGGTCAGGACAGTAACCGGAGCGATCGGTGGTGGTCTTGGGGCAGCCTTGTTTGCGGCAGGCGCGAGGGATACGGGGTGGCATGGCATCACCACGTCGAGAACAGGCCGCCGCGTTCACTCTCGCGTGCGACGAACAGCAGTATCTCTTCACGGATTATCTGGCGGAGGTGATCATCACTCAGATTAATTCCCACCTTCGACACTAAAGACCTTAACTTTCCGATAAAGACTCCCTGTGCATGATAAGCCTGCTCCACCTCATTGATGATGGTGGCAGCGTCTTTGTATTCCGCCTGCTTCGTACCGACCTCACGTCGCCCATCAATGCGATCCATCAGTTCAGCAATGCGTTCTAACTGTGATTCAAGCTGGCTTAATGTTTCCGTGTCGTATTTGATACCGACACTGAATGTGGATGTTGCTGTACCTTGTGACATGCTTGTTCTCCATAATTCAGAATAAATAACTGCTCTGGTTGATATAACCCCGACAGTTTTTGTACGGTGGTTATATAAAATGCTGAAAAAATATTCAGGAAGTCACTTATCGTCCAATATCCGCAATCTCTTGTTTACCACCTCCAACCAAGTCAAGAGCCATCTGACTAAGGTCATCGATCAAGCGTTTAGCCTTGTCGAGGGTAACCAAGTCATCTTGCCGTTTTCTCAATCTGCGGCCTGCATCAGAGGAGTCTTCATCCGATGCCTTTCGCGCTTTTGTGACAATGTCCTGCATCTGTTGAATTGTGTAGCCAATGGATGGAGTGTGCGTATTGCTTTCTTTATCAGCCAGATCTAGCAACCATCGCCGAAGTGCTTTGGCTACTTTTGTTCGGGAAACCATTCCAATTAAATGAGCACCCCTCAATGAGAACAAACGCGTATTGACGTATCGTAAGCTGTTGTTTATTCCATTCATCCTCACTTTGGTTACAGTTGTCATGCTTTCTGTAAACTCATCCTTATGACGGTTATACAAATTTAAAACCTTATTGCTGTTTGCATATCCCAACAAATCTGCCAGCGTCTCTGCTGTAAACCAAATCTTCCCGTCACCATTATCAAAAGGGATCACTTCTTTTTCTTTGAAAGTTAATGCTGTACTCATGGCGTATTACCTACATTTGAAATGAACCCTCGTTCACATAGAAAATCAGCCCGTCGAAGCTCGCCAGCTATAACTGACTTCCTC
>NZ_JBBMXH010000214.1:0-2364 GCF_037996725.1 Xenorhabdus entomophaga | reverse complement strand
GGACATGGCCTGCATGTGGAGCAAATTAAATGAAATACCTACTATTCATCGGCTTTTGGACAGCGCTCATGCTGATTATGGGAATAGCGTTAGGGGGATAAGGTGGCAAAGTTTCGACAACGGAAATGTAAAGAATGCGGCGAGCAGTATGAACCAGAACGGCAATTACAAAATACCTGCTCAATCCAATGTGCAATAGCCAGAGGTAAGAAGCAAGAACAGAAAAAACGAGAGGAACTGGAACGACGACGAAAGAAAGATAATGAAATTAAGCAGAAGTTAGCCCGTGACAAACTCAAAGCCCGCAAGTTAGCAGTAAAACCCCGCAGTTATTGGATTCAACAAGCCCAGCAAGCCGTAAATGCCTATATCAGAGAGCGAGACCGCGATTTACCGTGCGTTTCCTGTGGTACGTACACCTCTGCTCAATGGGATGCGGGTCATTACCGGACAACGTCAGCAGCGCCTCAGCTGAGATTTGATGAACGGAATATTCATCGTCAGTGCATTGTCTGTAATCAGCATAAATCAGGGAATCTGGTTCCGTACAGGGTGGAGTTAATCCGGCGTATCGGTCTGACAAAGGTTGACGCCATTGAATCCAACCACGACCGCCATCGCTGGACGATTGAGGAATGCAAGGCGATTAGGGATGAGTATAAGCAGAAGCTCAAGGAGTTACGGGCGCAGGAGGCGGCGTGAACATTATCTTCGATGACTTTTATGAGGCTCTTGAGGATGCCAGACATAAAAAAGAAAAGTACGGCAAAGATTACAACATCATCCAGTTCAAAGATCGAGCTATTGTGGTTGGGGAAGTCATGCTTGGCGTCAGGGTTATGTTTAGCACTGCCAATGATAGTTATCACACAGTATTGCCGGGGGTGAGATGAAAAAGGGAAGTTTTAGGGAGTTAGTCTATTTTCGGTCTGAGAATCAACTCCGCCAGAAATGGTGCAAAGGAGTAGAAAAAATAACTCAATCCGATCGCACGTGGACGCGATATATGCTGATGCTATGGGGGGCCGCTAATCAGGGTGATGATTTGCCAAGTGGAAATATCAATGTCATTGGTCGCTTAATGGTGCGTGATAATTGGGATGATGGAACGACTGCCGCAATTAAACTGGTGATGACTAATTATGCGAAATTAGGCTACACCGGAAAAGAGTTATTAGAGAAAGTGAAAGAAGTCATTATGCCTAATAAATCAACACTCGGCGCACTTCGCCTCGCCAAAGAAAAAGATGACGCCGAATTTGTTGAAAAGTGTATGACTGAAATATTCACAATCGATAACCCAATTCGCGATGTAGTTATTAAACGATACAAGGACTGCAAAAGCTCGCAAAACATTTTAGAAGACCTTTCTCGGAAAACAGGCATTGATCTTGATTCAGCAAAAAGACGAATCAGATGGGCGAATAAAGCCGCTGAGGATATGCTTTATTCCATTATGTCGGCAAGAAAGTAAAAATATTTTCTATATATAAATAAAAAAGGAGAAAATTATTTGACAAATACGCCTAAAAACTATATGTTTCATGTTATGCTCGGGCAGTAAAACCGAAAGCAAATAAAAGCCTCACTAATCACGTGGGGCTTTTCTATTTCTACCCGTAGTCAACTCAGAGTTGACAACTCGATCGGGGTTGGTCAATACCTATATCATTGCTGAATCAGTATGTTATATGTGATTTTAACCATTCCGAGCAACACCTCGATCAGTATAGAGTAAGTCCCATGAAAGATGAGTTCGATGGGTTTTAATATCCGTCAATAATTTCACAGCGTCATTAAACGCCTCGCATCGCTCATCATGGCCGCCTTGATATTCTGCCAGAAAAATATCGGACATGATTGACGCGATGTCGGTCTCGCATACTGGTGAATTTTTCTCTAGTAACTGACAGACAGCGCGTCCGATTAGTGCGTATGCACCAACGTCATTGAATATTTTTTCGCTCATAAATTTCTTTATTTAGGTTGGTTGATTTTTGATTGACCATCTTACCTGCACCTAACTATCAACTCTATAAACCAATTAACAACAACTCACAGGGTATTCCACTGATGACCGAAGAACGCTACCGCTTTACATGGCAGGGTAAAGCCCGTGCGCGTCAACTTGCCCAAACGCCATCAACAGGAACCCTGCGCCCCTGTAAAGAAGAGAGCGTGAACTGGGATACCACAGAGAACCTGTTTATTGAAGGCGATAATCTTGAAGTTTTAAAGTTGCTGCAAAAGTCTTATCACAAGAAAGTGAAGATGATTTATATCGACCCGCCCTATAACACAGGCAAGGATTTTATCTATAAAGACAGATTCAATAACAATTGGCTAAATATGATGTACCCCAGA
>NZ_JBBMXH010000213.1:0-2370 GCF_037996725.1 Xenorhabdus entomophaga | reverse complement strand
TTCAACTAACTTGTCCATAGCCTGTTCCCCCTCGGAGCTGTTTTTGGTGTGCACCAAAACTTTGCTCCTGGAACAGGCTTCTCGTCAATGTCTTATCCAGAATTCGGGTTAGTTAAACAAATTAGACATGATAATTTTTTAACTTGATAAATCCTACATGAAAATAGCGATATTACGACGAAATGGGCTTGGTGATCTTATCTGCACTCAGCCATTAATAAAATTTTTGCGGAAAAAACATCCAAACTCAGAGATCGGCTTATTTATTGATGCAGAACATACTGAACTTGCTCATTATTTATGTCATGATATAAACATAAATATTATTCCCAAAGGGAATAAATACTTATCAACTTTAAAAACTGCATTAAAATTTCGTCGAGAGAGGTTTGATATTGCAATATCAGCCAAACCAACGCCGATGAAACTGAATAATTTATTTTTATGGTTACTAGGTGCTAAAAAGCGCTATGCTGTTACTGCTGATAAACACTGGCACTCTAAATTAATTAACTATCCGGTGAAGAAAGAACAAGTAATTGGTTATCATCAATCATTAAAACTATTACGTATATTTTTACCTGATGAAAAAAAATTACCTGCTGATCTATTTCCTTGCATTACACTTAAAAATACCATTCAAGTTACTGAGCATTGTTTTCCTTTAATTTTATTTTCTGTTTCTAATAACCGAGAAAGTAGTCTAATCAGTAATGAGCGCCTTGCTTTAATTGCACATAAGATAAGTGATCACTACCCAGAGGCAAAATTTATTATTTCTTCACTTAACAATGATATTTTTTTAGCTGAGGATTTAAAAGCACGTATAGGAGAAAGTAGTAAAATTGTCATATCTGATTCTCTAAGTTCCTTTTTAAACTTATTGAATAATATGTCATTAATTATTGTTGGTGATGGAGGTATCTGTCATTTATCAGCCGCGCTACAGAAAAATCTTGTTGCTCTTTATGGCGTGACAAAACCTGAAAACTGGGCTCCACTGGCATCTAATGATAAATGTGTAACTTTATATGACCCAGAAAATGTCAATAGTATTAATTTAGATAAAATCTATTCTGCTATTTTTTTCTTGCTTGAAAAGCAAAAATAAGGCTGTTACATCAATACTGTATAATAACTCCTCCATCATTAATGATGGCGAGAGCATTAAAATTTTAATTGGCTAATTGAATTTTCCTTATATTCATTCTAATAAAAGATGAATTCAGGAACTGAGGCATTTGGAGAGTCTCGCCACTGATAATGTGCAATAAATAAATCAGGTACTGGTAAAGAAATAAGAAATTCAAAGGCTGCTAATGCAATAGTTTTCCCCCAGATTTCTCCTGGACAACGATGGGAGCCATACCCAAATGGCAAAGTACCTTCTTCTGTTTTCAAAGGAATAACTAGCAGTGTATCATTTGAATGACTTCCTTGTTCTGTTTTAAATCTCCGAGTATTTTTTATCGGAGGTTCCTGATTCAGTATTTCATTCAAAATATCCATTCCATTAATATTTTTACTTCCTTGATGCCTAATTAACATTTTCCCTAATAATCCTGTTGTACTATCTGACGCTTGAAAGAAAAAACCTATTGCATTAGAAATCACAACATGTTTATCTGAAATATTATGAATCAGGAAAATTTCTGTTAATTTAGTCAACAAAATTCCTGATGATTTTTCTACTTGAGTGTATAAATATTCTGATGCAGCAATTGATTCAATGGTTTTTTGTTTATCTTCATTAGAGATAATACAATCAAAAAATTCGCGAGATTTTATCACTAAATTTTCCCATTCACTATGATGAATGCCTATAAGATATCCAATGACACATATAGGCAAAGCATAGTTAAATAATGTTAGTGATTCAGCAGAAGTAATTTCTTTTTTCTTAATTTGTTATTAGCTAATTCATGGGATGTTATTAGTACCCGTTTGGCCGAACAAAATGGAGTAAAAGCAATAGCAACAACCAGTGCCGGAATATCTTGGAGTTTAGGCTATCCCGATAACCAATTAGCTGATAGAAAAATTATCATTATACGCAATTAACTTGAAGATGCAGATTTTAAAATCTGGAAGTTATCAGTCAACCGGGTGATGAGTTCACTGGCTTTTTCTGGCAACGTGACATGAAAAAAATGATGAAGGGTTTCACGGAATGTTTTTGCATCCGGAAAATAGACGTTGTTTCGTACCTGCTCGTTCGCGTATTTCCATAATCGCTCAATCGGGTTGAGATTAGGGCTGTAAGCAACTGTCTTGAACATAAAAATTATGGCGCAACGTGATGGTAAGATTCATTCCATTCTTCGTTCTTTCTGAGCATGGCATTCAGGATAGTCAGCAACTTACGCATAC
>NZ_JBBMXH010000212.1:0-2412 GCF_037996725.1 Xenorhabdus entomophaga | reverse complement strand
ATCGAAAAACGATAGGTTATTCTAAGTCAGCAGAAATACACGATAAAGTGATAGGAACGTTCATTGAGCGTGAATACTACTTTCTCTAAAAGATCTAACTATTGGGTTCATCACCTATTTTTATAAGGCCATTCTCCTGAGGTATTTTTCAGAATCCACTCATAGGTTTCTGATCCCATAATGGCTGCGCCGATATCTTGATAAAATTCATCATAAGGTGTGGCATCATCACCCGGCGAACAAGCGTATAACCAATCTAACGCATGGTTTTCCGTAGCGATATAACCATCCATTGAGGCGGCGACATAATAGATGAGTTTTGACATGGATTTTCCTTATTTTTGTACGTACCGGCACTTATAAATCAGAGGAAATTGTGATGCCTGACCGGATAAATAGTAGCGATAAATAAACTAATTACCTTATCAGGCGAGTAAAAAAGTGATTAGTCTTTTTGAGCGATTTTGATCAAAAATACAACAAAAATCATTTGGTGAATAAATAAGGGAAATTTAGGATGGATGAGCAGTAACTTATTTCATTAAGTGACTTTTACCTAATTAATTTATTATTTTTTTGCGTCTCTCTTCATATTTATAACTTAGATCATAATATAAAAAGGTATTCCACCCATCATCAAAAATAGGACGTATCTCACTCGACAATAATCTGATTTGCTCATAGAATTTTTTCTATTATAGAACAATGACCTTTCAAGAACGGATTTCAAATAAATCAAAGGAATAGCCAACCATGTCTAAATTTATCGTCAGACGGAATAACAAAGCCTTACTGAATGAAACCGTATTTTATCTTACTAAAGGTAATACGATGACATTAAAGATTGATGGTTTAAACCTGAATACAAGAAAACACCTTAAGTTTCAGCCGAATAACACGCTTGTATCCATCTTTCAACGTGACAATCCTCAGTTTAGAGAACAGACCCTGCAAATAACAGCGCTGAATATGGGAATAAGTATTGTCAGAGCGGTAGATACGAATCTCGGTTACTGTTCCTACTTCGCCGCAGGTGTATCGGAGGATTGCTTCCCGCCATTAACGATTCATGTGTTGTCTAAAATAGAAATTCCGAGAGATTTAACTGCGGAACAAAAGGCGATGTTGATGGTGTTGTTGGCGGAAACGACGTCGCCAAATACAATTGGAATAAAGTATGATGAAGAAAAAGCGAAAAACTCCATGCAGTATATGCATGATGCTCTATTGAACAGAGTTAAGTCTCCTAAAGCACATGAACTTGATGTACCTAAACACGGAAATAAATTAATTGGTCTTATTTCAGGGCCGAGGACGATAGATGGGTTTAGTCAGTATCCCAATATTCACCCTGATATACAAAAAAGAATTAATGGTATGGTCGTGATTGCTAATGATGGGACTCATGTGGATTTTTGGGTTTATCGGCGATTAATTACAAATGCTATCGAGATAGCTAAAAGTAATAAAATCTCTAATACAGAGGTTATTGCATGGAGAACGGATGGTTCTGGTGAGCCAGGTCCAAATTTCACAAAGCTATTTTCGCTGCAAGGACAAGAGTTTTATAAATTATCTGATAAGTATCTTAAATAAGAGATTATATATGAAATATTTTATTTTTTTTATCGTCTCCTTGTTTTCTATGGCCTCTTTTTCAAAGCAAGATGAACTGGATTTCAATGCTTGGGAAAAAACAGGTAAATGGGGGGTGTTTTATAAAAAACCAGAAAGCTATTTTGATCCGTTAAAAATAAAAAAATACAAAGAAAACTATTTTCTTGCGTTTGGTTATGTCATTAAGGAACTTGGTGAACAAAATATCAATAATAATTTTTGTTTGATTGGCTATAAGTTTAATAAAGAGCGTGATCGTGAAGAATTTGAAAGAGTTGTTATTTATTGGAAGACAAACAATCGGTTGATTAATTGGGAAGTTCCAGATGGGGAACATTATGAACAGTATAAATCCATTATATTTAGTAAGCCCTTTATTAATATGAATGTCTCTGTTGTTCCTTACAAAGAAGCAGAAGGGGCGCAGGCTTTATGGGCTAAAGAAGGTGTGATGCAACTCATTGATGATTGTGAACTGCATGGGCAGAAAATCACAATCAAACCTTCTGAAATTCCATCTGGTATTGAATGAAAATCAAAGCTGCTTGTTACCTACAGGCAGCTACTTTCAGCTAAGGGTATGTGGTGATTAAAATAGGCAGTATATGAAATATTTTATTGGTTTTATCATAATGTTGTTCTCTTTTACTGCTTTTTCAAAGCAAGATGAACTGGATTTAAAAGCAGGGCAACCGCATGAATGATCAAATAACATTCAGGTTAGAAAATCCTGCTTGTAATACCTGTTCTAAAAACTGAATTCTCATCCAGGCGCGTTTACGTTTCATCCTTATA
>NZ_JBBMXH010000211.1:0-2544 GCF_037996725.1 Xenorhabdus entomophaga | reverse complement strand
ACTGACTTCAACACTGGCGCGTTCTCCCCTGCCTGATACAATCCCTGACTGAATGCCTGCTTTGCTGCCTCAATGCCGTGCTGCTGGCGATAATCGTCCCAGTCGGCTTTGTGTTCTGTGGGCGGTAATGCAACCCACCCGTTGATCGCTTTGGCGGTTTTCTCGGCTGCAATCTTGCCGACGTTCTTCTTGGGCTTGCCTTTGTCGTCCAGTTCGCCCGGTGTATGCCAGTCGTTATCCGCCGCCAGAATGATTTTCGCTGTTGGCCACCGTTCTCTCACCAGCCCGGCAACGGTCGATAAATTACCCTCATCCAGCGCAGCCAGTACTAAGCCCTCATGCAATTGACTGACCGTTAAGGCCGTTGCATATCCCTCGGCAATGATGAAAGTATCTGGCGTTCCGGTGATGGGTGATAAGGGGATAAAACTTCCCTTTTTCTGCGTACCAGAGACAAGACGCTTTTCACCACTCGGCTTGATAATCTGAGCGCCGGTGATTATGCCGTCCAGTGCCTGAGTGACCAGTACCAAAGAGCCATCTTTCAGTAATCGCTGATCGGGGCATGGCAGCCCCTTGTTAGTCAGATAGTCGGATTGCCCGGTAGTGGCCTGAGCTAATAACTTGTTCACTTTCTCAGCTATCGGTTGAGCCTCTGATTTCGGAGCCTCCTTTCTGGCGGGCTTGGGTTCGGGTATCAGTGAGGGAATGCCTGCCAATAGACGGGCTTCTCCCTCGCTGTCCGCCAGTACAGTAATCAGGCGCACCGGGTGAATATCCACCAGCCGCTGAGTGCCAGGTGCAATTAGGAATGTAAATTTAAGGCGAGTTTGGTTATGCTGTGGGGTATCCATAGCGTAAGCCTCCTTTACGTTGTTGGTTAGAGGCCCAGTTAGTGTTCGCGCACTACTGGGCTTCGCTATTTGTATACCTTGAATACTCAAGGTGTGTTTCATCTTATTTATATAAGAAACACACGTCAAGACTTTTTTGTATTTCTTTTTTGTGTATAATGAAACACACTTATTGTAAGGAGTTTCATTAATGCCAACGCCAAACAAAAATGCAAAGTCACAGTTAACTACCGTCCGTGTACCACATGATGTAATGGAGGGAATGGAAGAGGTGAAACAAGACAATGAAAGCAATGCAGGATTTATTATTACTGCGATGCGTGGAGAAATAGCCCGCCGCCAAAGTGAGGGCAATTGCAAAGATCCACTGCTCTCCTCCCTTGATGCCCTTGCCCGTGTCGAAGAAATCGGCACAAAAGCCAATGAAGAAATAAGACTGCTTATCAGTGTTGCGCAGGAAGAACTCCAGCAACGCAAAACCAAAGCATCATCTGAGCAATAAGCAACCTCGTCAAAATTATTGACTTGGTTGACTGACCCACAATCAGTAGAGCAGTTAACTGATTGATTTAACTCATGACGCAAATTTGCGTGATCCCAAAGGGTAGCATTCGCCGTGCTATCCTTTTCTTTTTGCACTCCACTAAATGATGACCACAAACTTTGCGCGTCGCTAAAAGATACGCGCAAAGTTTGCACTCCTCTTAAAGAGGTGTACAAATTTTGTGAGTAAATATCATTTACGCTCAAAGTCTGATAATGGGATATTGGATTTTGCATCGACGAATTTCGTCGGTACAAATAATCACCAGACTGCAAATATGCCGTCTGATTGAATATCAATGGGTTAGGTAACTGACCCGAAATAATCGGGGCAGTCAAAGTATGACCAAACGCCAAATATGGCGTCTGGATATTTATCAATGAGTTATTGGTGTGTGAGATATTTTCCGCATACCCACAGGCTAAATTTTCAGCCAATGACTGAGCGAAATATTTCGCCGATTGGCAGGCCAAAGTGAGGACCACGGTATTCTTCGAGGTCACTGAGCTAATGACCTCGACAACGGGTAAGTATGTTAAACGTACTGAGCTATTTATAACCAACCCTCTTAAAGAGGGTAGCCTCTGAGATTGAGGACCCCTTAGCCTCAAGGAGTCAGTAGAAATAATTGGATAACTTAGACCGATAGAATTGCTTCCGTGCATCATTTTACTTCTCTCATTTCAATGCCATTAGCTGTATATCCCTGAACCCGAACGCCCTCAACACGGTGGCGTTTTTTGGTCAGAAAGCGAATGTGATCGGCATAGACATAGAGCCACTGACCATCTACAGCAATGCGCTCAAAGGTTCTGATTGGTCGTTTATTGTACTGGACAAAAGGGTTGAACTTATTGATTTTATTATCTTTATTGGTCGACACCCCCTTGTCATTACCTGTCACTCGATAGAGCCAGAATCGCTGTTCTTTACCTGTGAGCTTTTTCGTTCTAACTGGCACATAACCAGCCTTACGCATCGCTAAACTAAACTCCGCATCATTCTTGTAATATTGGCGACGTAACTCATTTGATACGTAAGCGCCTAATTAACCCCACATACCTGACTGGTTAATCTTTTGTCATAGTGTGTTTTCTTTTATTGAGAAGGGGAACCACCATGACATTGACTGAAAAACAACAGCAC
>NZ_JBBMXH010000210.1:0-2608 GCF_037996725.1 Xenorhabdus entomophaga | reverse complement strand
ATAAGCATAACTCAGTCCTCTTTTTTGCCTTTTTGTTTCTGGAAAATCAAAACTCGCAAAATTTGGACTGAGTTTCTTTGACACTCCTACCATTTTGAAAAGTTATATAACTATAGATATGTAAAAGTAAGTCGTCTGTGATGGAACTAACGAATATTCTATTGCTGATCCTTATTCATTTTTCCTTTATCCATCTAATCGATGATGAAATACCAGCTATATTTGAGGTTTTGGCAGAGGAGGAAGACCATAAGCGGCTCTGGCACGATCACAGCTTTCATTATAATCGCCAGTTTCCCAAGCTTGAGGAAATTCTCTACAAGGAGACGGCCTTTTATTATAAATAGCACAAGAAACTGATTGACCAATTTCACCGCATAAATTAACGCATCGGGGTCGAGGTTCATTTGTACCTTTCATACATCGCATGAAATTATTTAGTTTCTCTGTCATAGAGATGGGAACTGTACCTCCACCATCTTCAGCTTCCGCCCAGTAAAATGAAACACGAAAATAAGCACAACAAGCACCACAGCTTATGCAGGGATTATCTTGTAATTCAGATTGAGAAGTTAACGTTTGACTCATACCAGATGTCACTATCTAATGTTTAAGATATACACTCAGGTAAAATTACCTTATCCTCAAAAGCTCATTTTCCAAAGAAAAGATGACCTCTTTAAAAAGAGATTATGTTGCCAAATTATATCTTTCTTCAAGATAAATTTATTTTATTTGGAATTAATTGAATTTATTCAATAAATCCAATTGTTCTTAATGTTTTATTTGTAAATAATTTAATTTGTAAATTTTTATTGTGTGTGATTAATGTATGAGTACTGGAATTAAAATTGGAAGAAGGCGAAGATGTAAAAATAAAGAACACCTTTTGCCTATTGAATAAGAGCCTACTGGGATGAAGTGCGCCCTTAAAGTTGGATAACCAACATTAGAGGGGCACTTCAAAGATAGGATCTAAATAAGTTGTAGGCTTATTTTTCCTGAGTCAGTAGAGCATTTAACTCTATATAACTGAGTTTTGCTTTATCATTTGGTTGTAGGATACCGTTTTTCAAAAAACGTTTCATACTAGCCTGTGTGATAGTATAAGCTTGTTCCGCAAAGAAAGAGCCTCCAGAAACTCGTTTCACACCTGCGGCGAAAAATTCCTCAGCACAGGGAGCATTAGCGAGTACCATTACATTTAATGGCCCGTTAATATGAGAACTAATTATTTGGCATATTTTTAGGTCGATCAAACCGGGAATAAAAATACAATCTGCACCAGCGGCAAGATAAGTATTGGCACGAGAAATAAAATGATCCGGATCTTTACTTTCACCACGAAGCCATGAATCTATAGGGGCATTGATAAATAAATCATAATTCAAGTTATTAGCGGCAGTACGTGCAGAGGCAATGCGCTCAGCACCATCTTCTATGGACATTGATTTACCATTTTTGGCGTCTTCAATGTTGATACCCACACATTCGACAGAATATAGATCTTGTACAAGATGATCCATATTTTCACCTGTAGCTAGCAAACCATCTTCAACATCAGCAGACACTGGAAGGTTGGTGCTAGCAGTAATTAAACCGAGTGCTTTATATCCATCGTCATTGAAGATGCTTGATTTTTCACTCACATTAGCTCATGTTAGCGACCATGAAAATTCATCTGACAGCAGATCAAAAGAAAGCCCTCGAATTGATGCATGATACCACTCGCGATGGACGAGTACGTGACCGTATCAAAGCGGTTCTTTTGGCTTCCGAGGGGTGGACCGCTCAGATGATTGCCCAGGCCTTGCGTATTCACGAAAGTACCGTAAGCCGCCATCTGAAAGATTATTTCTCTCAGGAAAAGCTCGCCCCTGAAAATGGGGGCTCTGAAAGTCACCTGTCTGCCGAACGAACCGTTGAACTGATTGATTATCTGACGGCAAATTTGATGCACACCACCGCACAAATTGTGGCTTATGTCCGAGCACGATGGCAGGTCACTTTCACTGTCGCAGGTATGACGAAATGGCTTCACCGTCAGGGTTTCAGCTATAAGAAGCCAATGGGAGCTCCACATAAATTTGATGCAGATAAACAGCAACAGTTTATTGAGACCTACAACGCACTGAAAGAAGCATGCGGCCAGCATGAGCCTATTTTGTTTATTGATGCGGTGCATCCTACCCAGTCCACAAAATTAAGTTACGGCTGGATGAAGAGTGGGAGGAGGCAGGTCAAAGTCGTTGAGACCACGGGCAGTCGAACTCGACTCAACATCATGGGCGCCCTTAATTTACAACGGATTGAAGAGACCATTATTCGTGAATATCCGACGATTAACGCGAAAAATGTCGTCCTTTTTTTCGGCGCAATCCGGGAAACCTACCCACTTTCGCAAAAAATCCATATTATTCTGGATGGTGCGGGTTACCACCGTTCCGAATTCGTTCAATTTTTTGCCGAAGTTTTGAATATTGAGTTGCACTACCTACCGCCTTGTATCTTAAATGTAGGTTAAAATAAATACGATTAGATTTGGTGCGGTGTATGCAGCCTGATGCCGCCTAGGGTTCCTAGCCCGTCTGTAAGCGATTGGCGCATA
>NZ_JBBMXH010000209.1:0-2625 GCF_037996725.1 Xenorhabdus entomophaga | reverse complement strand
TAATAGCGCAATGATTTAGTTTTTATTTGCAATCATCTCGGTTGTTATCGTCACGCAGGGGGAGGGGCGGGTCAAATCTCTACCACTCTCGCCCTTGAGGACCGCCGCCTTCCCTCTTTTCAGATCGCCGCGAAATGCCAACCTTTTTTTGGGGTGCCCCAACTGCACCATTTTACAGGAGAAATCACATGGCAGGACGACCGCCAACCCCGACTCACCTGCGTTTGGTGAGGGGTAACCCATCAAAGCGCCCGATTAATGCCCATGAACCGATGCCGGAAAAAGGGGTCCCCCATGTCCCCAAGCATTTTGGGAAAATGGGCCGGTACTGGCATGAACGGATCGCCGGGGAACTGCATAACGTCGGCGTGCTGACTCACCTTGACGCCAAAGCCCTTGAGTTGCTGGTTGAAGCCTACGTCGAATACCGAACACACTGTGAAACGCTGGAGCGTGAAGGTTACACCTACCGGACCGATCAGGGATTAATTAAGGCGCATCCGGCGGCGGGCATGAAAGCCGATGCGTGGAAACGGATCCACACCATGCTCAGTGCGTTTGGTATGTCACCCTCCAGCCGGTCTAAGGTCAACATGGCCGGGGAAGATAAGGCCGACCCGCTGGCTGAGTTTTTACAAATGAGAGATTAACATGGCGAAAGTATCAGAAGGCACCCGCTATGCTGAGCGGGTCGTGGCGGGTGAGGTTGTATCCGGTGAGTTGGTGAAACTGGCCTGTCAGCGGTTCCTGAATGACCTGAAAACGGGGGAAGCGCGTGGCATTTATTTCAGTGAACCCCGTGCCCAGCATATCCTGAACTTTTACAAATTTGTGCCCCATGTCAAAGGCGCACTGGCAGGCAAACCTATTGAGTTGATGGACTGGCATATCTTTATCCTGATAAACCTGTTTGGCTTTGTCTGCCCGTTGGTGGATGAAGCCACCGGCGAAATCGTCCTGCGCAATGACGGCAGCGGGCGCCCGGTGATGGTGCGCCGTTTTCGCACGGCGTATAACGAAGTGGCGCGTAAAAACGCCAAATCCACGCTTTCTTCCGGTATCGGGTTATACATGACCGGGGCTGATGGTGAGGGAGGCGCAGAAGTCTATTCGGCCGCCACCACCCGTGATCAGGCGCGTATCGTGTTTGAGGATGCGAAGAACATGCTCAAAAAGGCGAAGTCGACACTGGGCAGGTTACTTGAATTCAACAAACTGGCCATTTATCAGGAACAATCCGCCTCCAAGTTCGAACCGCTGTCCAGTGACGCCAATAACCTTGATGGTCTCAATATCCACTGCGGCATCGTCGATGAGCTGCACGCGCACCGCACCCGCGATGTCTGGGATGTACTGGAAACCGCCACCGGCGCACGCTTGCAGTCGCTGTTATTCGGTATCACCACCGCCGGCTTTAATAAAGAAGGCATTTGCTACGAGTTGCGCGACTATGCCGTTAAGGTCCTGCGCGGGCTGCCGGATGATACCTTTTTCGCGCTGATCTACACCCTGGACAAAGACGACGACCCGTTTGATGAGACGGTGTGGCAGAAAGCGAACCCCGGTCTGGGGATTTGCAAGCGCTGGGATGACCTGCGGCGGCTGGCGAAAAAGGCCAAAGAGCAAGTGTCAGCGCGGCACAATTTTTTCACCAAGCACATGAACCTGTGGGTCACGGCCGAATCGGCGTGGATGGACATGCTTAAGTGGGATGACTGCGAACCGCTGGCCCCGCCGCATGAGCTGAAAACCTACCCGATGTGGGTTGGCGTGGACTTGGCGAACAAGATTGACATTTGTGCGGCGGTGAAAGTCTGGCAGGCGAATAACGGTCATGTCCATGCCGACTTTAAATTCTGGCTGCCGGAAGGCCGGCTTGAGCGCTGCTCACGGCAGATGGCGGAACTTTACCGCAAGTGGGATGAAATGGGCGTTCTGACCCTGACCGATGGCGAAGTGGTGGACCATGCCCAGATAAAAGAAGAGCTGCTGCACTGGGTCGGCGGGGAAAACCTGAAAGAACTCGGCTTTGACCCGTGGAGTGCCACCCAGTTCAGTCTGGCACTGGCCGAAGAAGGCCTGCCGTTGGTCGAGGTTGCCCAGACGGTGCGCAATCTGTCGGAAGCCATGAAATCACTGGAAGCGGCGGTGTACAGCGGTAAATTCCACCATAACGCCCACCCGGTAATGGACTGGATGATGAGTAACGTCACCGTCAGGCCGGACAAAAACGACAATATCTTCCCCAACAAATCCACGCCGGAAGCCAAAATTGACGGTCCCGTTGCCCTGTTTACGGCCCTGAGCCGGTTACTGGTGAACGGGGGTGAGCAACCGGAAAGCCTGTCCGATGTGTTAATGAGCCGGGGTCTGCGCTCACTCTGAGGTTCTTTTATGAAACTATTAATGATAACTGCCCCGCTGGTCGGGCTGGCGGGCGGTGGCCTGCTGTCTTACGGGGCGTGGCTGCTGCTGCCCGCGGCGGGGTTTATTGTCGCCGGTGGCCTGTGCCTTGGCTGGTCGTATCTGGTCTCACGCCTGCTCAGCCATAAACCCGGTAAGGAGGCCTGATGTTCTTTCCCGGCCTGTTTCGAAAATCCGCTGAACCGATGACTTCCCGTGACC
>NZ_JBBMXH010000208.1:0-2665 GCF_037996725.1 Xenorhabdus entomophaga | reverse complement strand
CCAAGGAAGAAATCATTGTTATCCGGCAGAATAAGTACCTCAATAACCTCATTGAGCAAGATCATCGCAACCTCAAACGACGAATCTCTTCCATGCTAGGATTCAACAATTTCAGGCGGGCACAGACCCTGTTAGCAGGCATTGAATTGGTCAGTATGCTGCGTAAAGGACAATATTTGCAAAAGCCGGAATGCCCGATGTCACCCGCTGCATTTTTCTATCAACTGATTGTGTAAACATTCATCCATGCAATTTCGCTAGCGACCTCTCTGTTAATGCGACAGAACCAGATTTTTATTCTTTAAGCAAAGGCGAATTTCGATCTTTGAGGGCCAGTAAGTATTTTGCTTCGTCGTAACAGGTTCTGGTTTTCCAACAACGGTAAATGATCCTTATCCATTTAAACGCCAGTGCTCGGATTGCGGATTGATGAGACTTCCCTTTTTAACGTTGCCCCAAATCAGTTCTATCCAGAAGTGAGTTAGAGCAAGTTGCCTGATTTTGTCACACCATAAAATTGGAACGGGTAGATTGCATTCTCATCAATTCAAATAATGCCATCGCGCTTCTGACATTATTTTCTGTCTCGGAAAATGAATTACGCATTGACCTTATGATTTCCGTTCATTAGCGTGGTCAGACTTATCGATGATCCGGTCGCTTGTAAGGATCACCTTCGGGCAGCGACACCCACACTCCCGTAGCCTGCAAGGGAGTACACACTGTGTGGTACATCTGCCCACCTTTGGAAGCAGATATCATCTTTGTTGATGATGAAGGTTATTTAATCCACCCTGGCATGATGCCAGCCACCCAACGGGGAATACGTTTCCCGCCGGGCAATGTGTTCTCCGTTGTTTTCAGGGAGTCCACAATGCAACAAAACGAAACCAGGACAACGGTGCATTCTGTACCGGTGTCTGAATTGTCCCCTTTTGAGGACGTTTTTCCGCAAACCAGCCCACTGGAATTGATGCTGCTGGAACACACGGTCATTAAAACGGCGGTCACGCTGTGTGAGGATTACCGGTGTGATAAATGGCAGTGCCGGAAAGTGTCGGATAAAATTGCCTATGCCGTGCCGACACGCGCTGACACGTATGTGGTCAAAAACGAGACCACCGACTTTAACGGCGAGGTGTCAGCGGATACGTTCGGGCTGATGGTCACCCTGAGCGTACTGGGCTATCTGACGGCACTGATAAAGCAGGATGAAATCGCTGAACGGTTGTGTGATTTGCGGGAATACGCGCTGCAACATCCCCAGGCCCAGTGTATTCGGGAGGCTTTAGGTTTAGCGGGGTCATGACGATAATTTAATCCACCCTGGCATTACGCCAGCTACCCGGACGGGGAACATGCTTCCCGTCGGGCAGGGTGTTCTCCGTCTTTTTTATTTACAGGAGAACATGATGCAAAAAAGTGAACTTATCATGCTGGACAGTCCCGCGCTGTCTGCGGCATTTCCCGGTAAAAAACCGCTGGAGCGGTTGTTTCTGGGGTTTCTGATTGCCAATACCGCCTCACATTTATGTGGTGCATATCAGTATGAATACTGGGACAGGCGGGATGTTTCTGAACAGCTGACTTATATGGTGCCGACATCCGCTGCCACCTATTCTGTCTGTCTGCCGGACAGTGTGTTAACCCTCACACTGTCTGCTGATGCCTTCGGGCTGGCGGTGACGTCAATCGTGCTTGCCCGTATCGCTGCGCTGAATGAGCCGAATGCGGATGCCTGTCGGTTTCGCGAATTGCGGGAATATGTGAATCAGCATCCGGAAAACGCTCTGATAGGGTCAGTCATGACATTGAGACTCTCCGAGGACTTTATCAGCCCGTCATTAACCGAAAATCAAAATAATAACTCTCACTGAAGTTACCAGCCCATGATGCTGTTAATCCTTTTCTTAAGCGCCTGACCAGGGAGCAGAAAACACCTTCCCGGTCTCGGGCGGGTGTTTTCTTTATTTGACCTCCAATCAAGGAAATACCGATGCACCCGATTTTTTTACCGGTATCGGATGATACCGACCCGGAATTACGTGAAGACATTTTTACCGTGCAGGTCACCGGCCTGATGCAACACCCGCAAGCGAGGCAATCACTGCGGGAAGAAACCCTGACCGTGTGCGAAACGGCTTCGGTAACTGAAGCGGTGCAGCGGCTGAAGGTTATTCACCTGCTGGGCGACTGGCCGATGCCGGAAACGTTATCTCATCAAACGAAAGGCGTTTTTTTCCCGCTGACCGTCATGATTTATGACGCTCAGGATGAAAAAGTGCTCGGTGGTCGGTTTTATGACGAGATTGTCTGGGCGCAGCCGGTGACACGGGCCTCAGAACGCCTGTCACTGGAAAAGCAACAGCAGCAGTTATGTCAGTCAGCCGTGTTTGAGCAGGGCTGGCAGAATGCGCAGGCTGCTCGTGTATTGCGGCATGAGGCGCATTTATTGTCGCTGCATGTGGTTTCACCCTGTTATCAACAGTGCCGTGAAGTGCTGGATATTCTCCGGCACGGAACGACAGTCAGCATTTAACCCGTGAGGTATGACTACCGCCGGGGGCTGCCCCGGAAACACAGGCGGCACAGAGTGTGTTATGGCAGGCCGTCGTGTTCTGGGCGGCATTGTTTTACCACCTGCCGTTGTTGCGGCAACTGGAAG
>NZ_JBBMXH010000207.1:0-2691 GCF_037996725.1 Xenorhabdus entomophaga | reverse complement strand
GACTGCCCAGCGTGCCGGGCGTAACACGGAGTTTTTTGCCGCCCATGAAGTGGCCGATATTCCCCAGCCGACACTGGCAGGCTTAGACCGGGAATATCGCTATGATGCGGCACTGAATCTGGTGGCGGCGAATGATGAGCGGCACTGGCTGCGTTATGTGGTCAATGGCAATGGACAGGTGACCTCGGTCAGCGACGGCGAACGGTTGCGTGGGCATTATCAATATGATGGGGCAGGCTACCCTTCCCGACGTTTCGACGGCTTGAATGACATCGACGGGGAACGGCTCTACCAGAAAGGCCACCGGTTGCGGCAGGTCGGGCAGCACCTGTTTGAGTTTGATGATGCCGGGCGGATGACGGCGATGCAGTTGTGGGAAGAAGGCCACCGTCCACAACTGACCAAGTTCCGCTGGGACAGCCAGAACCAGCTTATCGGCGTGCAGACCCCGGGCGGCCAGCAGTGGGACTATCGCTATGATGCCTTCGGGCGGCGCACGGAAAAAGCCTGTGAACGGTCGGGTGAGCGTACCACCTACCTGTGGGATGGCGATGTCCCGGCAGAGATTAGGGAGTACCGGCACAACCGGCTGCACTGCATCCGCCATCTGGTGTTCGACGGCTGGCAGTTACTGGCACAGCAGGTGCAGTTTTTTACCCTGAACCCGGAAAACCGCAGTGAACTCATTGCTGGCGACATCCGGACCCAGTATGCGGTGTGTGCGCCAACGGGCGAGCCGCTGGCGTTGTTTGACCCGCAAGGCCACCGGGTCTGGCGCCAGCCGCCGCAAAGCCTGTACGGGCTGCGTCTGGGCGTGTCGGGGGAAAATGCGGCACTGAATCCGGGGTTAAAATTTGCCGGGCAGTGGCTGGATGAGGAGAGCGGGCTGGTCTACAATCGGTTCAGGTATTACTCGCCGGTTGCCGGGCAATATCTGACGCCAGATCCGATTGGGTTATTGGGAGGTGAAAATCCTTATGCTTATGTGTCCAATCCGGCGTCTTGGATAGATCCACTAGGTTTGGCTAAAGTCAAAGCCAAAGGAAAAACAAATGCGCAGACGTATGAGATAGTCAAGTATATGGGAGAGGGTGAAGTCGAGGTAGTCAAAGCAGCGGGAGGAAAAATTGTACCTCATATAAGGGGAAGTGTAGCTCGTTGGGTTAACTTACCTGGAGCTAATTGGAATCCTAATAATGAAGTCTTTAGAGTTGTTTATACCATTACACAGAAAGGAATGGACATATTACAAAATGCTAAAGATTTAGAGGGCTTTTTCGTCGGAGAAGCGGGTTATAAGGATGGGGTACTATCTAAAAATACAAATGAAGCTGGTGCCAGAGGCATTGGTTATAATTTGATTAAAAATCCTGATTCTGCATTCAATAATGAAATTATAAAAGCTAGAAGTGAACAAAGCGTTAAAGGGAAATGGGGTAAGCCCAAAAAATGTTCTCATAAATTGGATTAATGAAAATGAATCTAAATGACCTATATATATATAAATTAAAAAGACTATTCAATAAAAGAGCGAATCCGATAGATAATGACGAAATACTATTTGAACAATGTGATGAAGAATTTAATGAGATTATTTCATTAAAGGTAGAAAATAATTCTGATTTTAGTCTTCATAGATGGTATGAATGTTTAAACGAGAAAAAGATACCATGCGATCTTCATTGTTATAAACCATATGATCCTTTCAATGGTTCTCTTCGTGTATTACCAAATATTTTTTCGATAACTAATAATGATTATTATCAGGGTAAAAATCTTTTTATAAGTTATTTTATTCATCAATTGAAGAGCATTGGTAGAGTAAGTGCGAAGAATAACATAGATCAATGTAAAAGTGATTTCATTAATTATCTCTTTTATGAGATTGGATTTGGAGATAATTTTGATAAAGACTTTATTGTTGAAGATGATATTCTTTATTTTATCTATGATAAAAATGAGGGAAAAAATAAAAAGGAAAAAGTAATAGATATACTGTCCTCCATGCATAAATTAGCTAAGAAATATGTAAAAAAAGGGCAGGAGGAAACTCTAATAAAAGTTAATAAATTCCATTGTGATACAATCGATTTTTTAACTTCGAATGATGAGAATTATCATCTTCCTTTTGAAGACTATAACATAGATTACACTTATCCTGATTTTTTTACTAAGAGATACTACGAGAATCAGAGTGAAATTTTTAAAGTGATAAAAGATTGTGTTTCTTCTGGGCAAGAGCGTGTAAATGTTTTTGTTTCAAAACTCATTGTAATGAATTACATATATTATGTTTTAAAAAACCAACCGGAAGAAATTTTACTCTTAAAAGAGTTTTGTGGAAAATCGAATGATTTGTTTTTTGATATTCTTTCATTTATCTTAAAAATAAGATTCTACGTTAGAAAAGAACATTTTAAAGGACTGCATCTTGGTTATTATTTATCAAAAGTAGAAATATAAAATAGCGGGTTAGAATATTAATTACATTATTGCCTTGCAAAAAAGCCGGAAAGGTCCAAAATCTTCCGGCTTTCTTCTTTGTTAAGAGCCGCTCAGTCCTTGCCCTTAGCGGCTTTTATGTAAGCGCCTAATTAACCCCACATACCTGACTGGTTAATCTTTTGTCATAGTGTGTTTTCTTTTATTGAGAAGGGGAACCACCATGACATTGACTGAAAAACAACAGCA
>NZ_JBBMXH010000206.1:0-2735 GCF_037996725.1 Xenorhabdus entomophaga | reverse complement strand
ATTGAATCTGTCTTTATAGATAAAATCCTTGCCTGTGTTATAGGGCGGGTCGATATAAATCATCTTCACTTTCTTGTGATACGACTTTTGCAGCAACTTTAAAACTTCAAGATTATCGCCTTCAATAAACAGGTTCTCTGTGGTATCCCAGTTCACACTTTCTTCTTTACAAGGGCGTAGCGTACCTGTTGATGGCGTTTGCGCAATTTGACGCGCACGGGCCTTACCCTGCCATGTAAAGCTGTAGCGTTCTTCAATGGTCATCAGTGGAATACCCTGTAATAAAAAAGGCCGCCGGAGCGACCTTGTATTAATTAATTTTTGTTAACATGTGAACTCAGGAGGAATAACTGGCATCTCACTTGATCGACACGATGGGCACCATGACTGCACAATATAACGACCATCTTCCATTGTTCTCATGCCAAAATCTTCATATTTGTAATAGATATGATGCCCAGCCGTCGAAGAACATTTTGGGCAAGACTTATAAAGAATATCTGTAGACTCTACTACCTGAGAGTCTTTCAATGAATAACCACAACCTGAGCATGTTTCCATAGATAATCTCCATTTAAGCAATAGGAGAGTAATTATTAACATTTTAATCAAGCTGCTTCGCTGATAATTGTCGCATTTCTGATCTTCACAGAACTATCGCAGTCGTTCCCCCAGCAGTCCCAACCAGTAACCTTTTCACGAGCAAATAACTCTATTCTTGGTATATCACCTAACAACTGAACGAGCTTATCTCTGATAATTGGGGGCTTTGCGCTGTGTTCCATTCTTGGTGCTGTTATGTGTTGGCATATTGAGGCATCTAACCGTGTGGGTAATTTCCCCTTTACAGCGAACAAACAGTCTTCACTATTGGCTCTAGTCATATGTCCCATCCCAATAGCGCTATTACCACGATGTTTATTAACCTTATGCCATGTAAAACCTTTCATAGTCATAAAACGAAATCCCCATGATTTGACTACCTCAAGAGCTTCATTTGGCATTGATGGCACCCACCACATAGCTAATAGGCAGGAATTGGGATCAGCCAAATCCCAAACGGGTAGACGACATATATCCTGAATCGACATTAGTGGATACTTAAATCCAGCCCCTCTATTGCCAGATTTACACTTATCGCGGTATTCCCAAGGAGGGTCTGCATAAATCAAATTGTATTTCACATAACCTCCAGAAAACAAAAAGGCCACGCCATGCGCAGCCCATATCAATTAAGACAGACTAATGATTCTATTTACGTGAAATCATGTTATTAATTATCATTAATACATTATCTTTAATAATGTCACAGACTTCTGCTTTATCACCATCAAATATATAAACTATTTTAGTCGGCTGTCCCACACAGGCAGTCATCTGATTACCGTCAATAAAAAGCTCCACATCAACCAGCGCCATATCACCGCCCCTAGGTGAATCATCAATGACTGTTGCGATAACAAAATGAAGGTGATAATCAGGGGTTAGCTTTATGCTTGTTGGTGCTTTCTGTTCGAAAGCGTATTCAGACATAATGCCAGCCATAACATAAGGTCTTGTAGCACCTTGTACATCTATCCATGTTTCATTATCAAGCTCTAGTGAACGTTTGTATGCTTCAACCAAATCGGCGGCTTCTCTGTAAATTCGGTTAATGTTATCTTTGCGTATTTCATCAACAGTTATCTTTCTTTCGCGTATTGTTTTGTAGGTGACAGTCATAAACCTTCCTTCGTTACAGTTAAAAATGTTCATTTTGCCACCTGCATGATTACATTAATTTGACTAAACTCGCGCTTCGAAAGAATAAAAGTGAAAGAAAATAAAGCATTAGAATATTCCTCTAAACATCCCGGACTTGCGGGATTTTGAACTACTGCATATTTTGCAGGAGTTGGATAAAACCATCGAACTCATCTTTCATGGGACTTACTCTATACTGATCGAGGTGTTGCTCGGAATGGTCAAAACCACACCTAACACGCTGATTTAACTACGATATAGATGTTGACCGACCCCGATCGAGTTGCGGCTGGTAGATACGAAAAAACCCCGCGAGTGCGAGGTCTGAAAATTCGATAAGCTGTGTGACATTGCTATCACTCTTATCACAATAGCACCATTTTTACGTACGTAAAGCCATTTTCAAAAATTACTGCATAAAGGGTGCTCATTAATATCCACTGGTTCCAATTGGACGTATTTATCCATCTCTAATGGAACATCCAGCATCATTAACATCCCTTCAATTACCCCTTCTGCCTTTTGTAGCTTCTTGCCAATGTGCCCATCAGAACAGTGACGATCACGCGCCAACTGCATGAATGTTTTCCCGAACACGTAATAGTCGAATAGTAAATCATGGTTATCACTGTCTTTCTGGTTCAGTTTTGCCATGCAACTAGAGATAACCATTGCGTCATCCTCGCAGCATTGAGGGCGGGATTTCACTTTGTTGGGGATCAGTCCCTTGAAGCCCGCGGCAACAGAAGACCAATAAACCCCGTCACTATTATCAGCCACCCATGCGCCCCAGCGTTCCAGTACTAATTGAATATCACGCATTTACACACTCCCCCACCAGATTGAGGATAATGCTGTTGGTCAGCTCACCATCATGGAACCGTTCTTCCTCCAGTACCCACTTGCAGACCTCTATTGCCTCCTGACGACTCACCGGCTGGATAGTGGCGAGTTTCTTTTCAAGATAGTCTTCCCGGTCATAGATATAATAC
>NZ_JBBMXH010000205.1:0-2802 GCF_037996725.1 Xenorhabdus entomophaga | reverse complement strand
AGGGAGTACTTAGGTCAAAATGCCTTCAAAACACCACAAAGAAAATCATGTAAAAACAAGACATTGAATGCATGTTTTGAAAGACTTAATTATTAAGATCCTGTATATGATTATTGTTAAATCGGTCATTTCTGGTAGCTGTGTTGTACGTACAAATTTGCTTGAAGTTATTGAGAAAATTAAGGCGAAAAATATTTATATTGTTTCACCTGTTATGCATAAGAATTCGGAAACGTCTTTATTAAAAGAATTTCCTTCACGAATCAGCAAAAAATTTAAATTTATTTATTTTGCCGTTGATGCTGAAAAAGATACTCACTCAGGTGAGGTTATTCCTGGTATTGGTGGGCAAATATACGATAAGCTTGGTTTAGGTATGCAGCCAGTTAAAATAGGGTTTATACCTGAATTAGTTAAGGAATTAACTCAATATCATTAATGTCATTCTTTGTCATAAAAAAACTCAAGGAAAGAAAATCCCTCCTTGAGTTCCTGAATATCTGCTATCAAATCGGTTTCTCTATCGAATTATACAGCGTATCAAGTTGATTAATCCGCTGGCGGTAACTTTGCAGCAAACAGGCCGTATCTCCCTTGCACTTTTGGCGCTGCTTCAGCCATGCAGTTTGGTTATCATACATCTCCCCTGATACTCCCATGGCAAATAACCCTTGCAGAAAGTGATACTTTACGCTCATTTCCACATCCAAATCATTGAGCTTTGGGTTTGAGCAAATCACTTTTTCATCCGGTGTTTTAGCTTTCGCACAGTCAAAACTGGCAGCGAAGCTTAATGGCGACAGGATAAATAACATAAAATAGATATACTTCATTTATTGCTCCTTATGGGAGGGGATAACAGGTCCAGGCCCGGTTTGCAATTTGGGAGACTCGGCATTTTCATACTTAAATGAGTGTGCCTTACCCGTTGCATCCAATTTGCAGGAGAACCGGATATCCTTCCAACCATCATCTGTTCGGTACATACCTTTACCAACCAATTCAGATGAATGTTCCAGCTTTATGCTATCGGGTGAAACATCACCCAGAAAAACCTTATCGGCATCTTTGTGATGCTGTTGAATGATGGGCAAAGCAAAAGGGCGACAAATAAATTCAGCCACTTTTTTAGCCTCTGACCAGTTTGCTACATCTTTCAGAGCAGATTTATCTGTAATTTGTTCATTAATCTGTTGTTGCAGGTATTTTTTCTGGTTTAGGGATAATTGGTTGGATGGTGATTGTGCTTGCGCAAAGACAGATAATAAAAGACAACTGGCACCCAAATAAGTTAAGTATTTTGAAAACATAGCAGCATACTCCCCCGTTTGAGACTAAAAAAGTATGGCACAGATTATTTAATTGTGCCATCACAGAGGATATACGTTGACTTATTGTTGAAGCCATTTTTAAATAGCCTTTTTGTTATGCCGAATGTACTTTATAATTAATGGCTACTGCAAATGCAGTGATGTTCGTATCTAATACATTATCAACATTAATGATATTCGGGTATGATGATGAATCTATAACGATATAAGGATAAGCAGACAGATTTTGATTCGCGTAATTTGCTAAATCTTTAATGCTATCAACTCCCGGTAGCTTACAAAGGATTGATTGTGCTGTACTTTGGGTTAATGTCCAATATAATAAAAAGTATTTATATCCATAGAAGTTATTCATTTTTTTTATTTGTTCATCCGACATCTTCCTGAAATCATTTGTATTGGAATATTTACCATATATATTAAGGTCATCAAGATAGAAAAAACCTTTTTTATATCGTTTTCCTAAGTCAATTTTGTTTTTTTCATCTTTTCGTATTACGAATAAAACTGCTGAATTGGCACCATTATTGGTAAACTTGTTTAAGGTTATGTTTGCAAGAGAAAAGGAGGTATCTGTTTCATCATCCTGATAATAATAGAGATTTTTAGTCTTACTTAATTGGTCAAATAGACCATCCCATTCTTCTTGTGTAAATGAACGATAAGAGGTGTTGCCAAGATCAGTATTGAGAGAATGAGAAAGCCTAATAATGATCAACTCATTGTTGTTTTTTGTGAATGAATTTATACCATTAATGATAGATTGAATTGGTTCGCCGTTTGCTCCTTGCCAGGAGAAACCAACTTTAGAATAATGACCGGTAGAGTAATGGGCAGCACTGATGACTGGCCTGATATCAAAGAACCTTATCCCTAAATTTAATTGTCCTAATAGATCATAAGATTGAGTTAATGTATTACATTCAACCCCTGCTGCTGTACCACCTGTTATTCTACTCATACCGGCATCATGAGAGCCAGTGATACAGATTGATTTTAATGGCAGATCGCCCAAAATTTTTCTATTATCATACATCCAACTCTCCGTTTTCAGATTTGTTCCTGTATAGCTTCCTTCTGTACCTGAAAGTATAAATGTGGTTAATGAATCTGGTGTCCACCCTAATATTAGTGTTGATCCTGGTAAATTTCCGTCTGTTTGTAAACTGATAAAATCAATACTAATCAAAAAACGCCCTTTATCTTTATGATATTTTGCACTTATTTGAAAATGACTTTCATTCGAGTCAAGTAACTTGTATTCAGCAATGCCCATATCAAGATCATGATCATTAAAAATCCAACCACTTCTTTCTATGATTAATTGGACTGCGTCTTTAGATGTTATTTTTTCTGGGAAATAAGTTGATCAGATAAACTATCTGCATTGATGCTATAATTGGTAATCCGATGACTTACCCCCTATTCCTATGAAATCGAATATCACACTGTCTGAACCTGAACGTATTAC
>NZ_JBBMXH010000204.1:0-2829 GCF_037996725.1 Xenorhabdus entomophaga | reverse complement strand
AATGCGTAATTCATTTTCCGAGACAAAAAATAATGTCAGAAGCGCGATAGCGTTATTTGAATTGATTAGAATGCAATCTACCCGTTCCAATTTTATGGTGTGACCAAATCAGGCAACTTGCTCTAACTCACTTTTGGACAGAAGTGCGTTAGGGTCATGAAATTAACTCATTAAATTAACATTAAAAAAAGTAATTAATAAATTAATTTTTGAGGTAATCGTTGCTTGCATATTTTGCAAAAGATTAGATATTAATCTAAATTAGGTCACATTCATCAACTTTATGATTATGATATAGAAAGGTTTCAGTAATATGATTACGGAAATTAATTTTATCAGTTGGTTTCAATTGTATGATAGATAACATTCTTGCAGAAGTTCAACGCGAATCTGCTGGTGCTAGCACTTTTGGTAAATATAATTTTCAGTACCATTGGGCTCTATGCAGAATTATAGAGAAACACCAGAAAAAGGAAGAATATGCTCTGCTTGTTGAATATCACGAAGATGTCGTTATTGCAGATAACCTTGACGGTACCAAAGCTCACTTTGAGTTCTTTCAGGTTAAAAATCAAACTAAGACTTATACTGCACACGAACTAACAAAGCGTTCTTCAGGTGCCAATGAAACCCTTAAAAATTCTGTATTGGGAAAGTTGCTTAGTTCATGTGTAGGTACGCAATATGATCAGCGTATCACTAACATCGGCTTGGTTTCATCAGGTGGTTTCTCATTAGATGTAGGTAAAGGGCTGAAACTTGATGTTATACGAATGGGAGATCTCACAGCTGCCTGTCTACAGAGTTTGACCAATAAGGTAAATGAAGAATTAGGAATTGATCTGCTACCTAAGCATTTACAATTTATAGTTCCAGAAATCCAACTAGAGAACCAAGAAGATTACGTATTGGCTCAATTTGCTAAATTAGTTGATGGTATGTTCCCAGGAGCACAATGCAATGCTGTAGCTATATACAGAGCCATTATAGACGAGATGGGTCGCAAAATACGTATCACTTTTGATTACACTGACTGGGATAGATTAATGGACAAGAAGTCACTGACATCTGTTAAGGTCCATGACGTATTAGCAATAAACTCTAGTCACCCAAGTGTAAATGAAATAAAGGAAGATTTTAATCATTTAGCTCAGCAATTGAGCTGGAGAACTCGACAAATTAGGAATGTAAGAACCAAACTTTCACAACTTTCGCTAAAACGTGCTGGCTTTATGACTGCTTTAGATATTGATATTACTGGCTCATTCAAGGCATCAGCAAATAAAGTAAATGAGTCTCTGTTTAATAGTGATGCCCTACACATCGAAGCTCTTTTACAACAAGCCAAGACTGATGGATTAGAAACTAAGGTTACTGATCCAGACGAATTTTTAGTCGAAATCATTTATTGCTTATTAACGAGTGAATAATGAACCACAATTACAAACTATTGATAAGAAATCTTAGGAAGCATAAAAATGAAAGGCTTGCAATTTCAACGTCTAGTGCTGATATCCGATTCGAAAAGGTTGGCGAATCAATTCGAGTTTCCAAAGAGGCTCAATCTCGTTACCGGAAGCGATAATAGTATAGGCAAGTCAACATTAGTTAAGAACCTTTTTTGGGCACTTGGTTGTGAACCCAAGCTCGATGAAGAATGGAAGTCAAATGATGTAAAATCGATCTTGTATTACAAGGTTGATGAGACTGAGTATGTTGCGAGCCGATATCAAAACTCTATGTATTTCGGCAAGGTTGGGGAAGTTCTCAAGAAGTACTCCAAGATCACTGGTGATTTTGCACGTGATTTCGCGGAAGTTGTTGGATTCGATCTGTTGTTAGCAAATAGGCAAGGTGGACTTGATTGTCCTCCTCCAGCATATTACTTCTTACCATTCTATATAGATCAACAGAAAAGTTGGGACGAGCCATGGAACTCATTTGAAAGCCTAGGCCAATACACTAATTTCAAACCTAATTTGATTAAATATTTCTGTGGTTATATTAAACCTGCACACTTTGAAATTGAAGAAGAAATCTATGAGCAAAAAGCTGTTGAACGTGAAGCTACACAGCAAGTTGAACGTATCAGTGCGGCTATTGAGGTGCTTGAAGAGGTAGCTGGCCAATCAAATATAGCCGTTACAGAGACCGAATTCGAAGTAATTCAAGCCGAAATTGAGCAAGAGCTTCAAGAATTTACTCAATGCCAAACACAACTGTTCGACCAACAGACTCAATTGAGAACTGAAATATATGATTTAGAGCAACAACATTTAATCGCTACTACATCAATACAAGAGCTTGATGAAGATTATATATTTGCTGTTGAAAACATTCCTAATGACATACTTGAATGCCCTCTATGCGGCGTAGAACATGATAATTCACTTTTAAGTCGAGCAGGTTTATTAGCAGATAAGTCTTCTTTGGAGGACGAAGCTGTTAGTTTAGGTAGCTCACTAAGGGAAAAGTATGCTCAATTGAAAGAGCTTGATGATGAATTAAAGTTTGTAAAAGCTGAAGTTGACAGGATAAATAGTAAGTACATCTTTGATGAAGAGTCTTCTGAACAAAATAATTCAGCTATGTTTGAACAAGCGCTACATTCTATCGCCCAAAAGCATGTTAATAATAATGTTACTAAATCTAAAGAGTCGCAAGAGCTCAAGTCTAAGCAAGCCAATGATAAACAAAAAGTACTAAAGAGGCAGCAACAGTAAGCGGCCAATTAAGCAGTGTATTTACATGATGTCGCCCATATTCACGTTCCACGGGAGCAGATCGTGCAGAGGATCGTTGGGATGGCGTTTGGGGAGCTCCGTAAAA
>NZ_JBBMXH010000203.1:0-2838 GCF_037996725.1 Xenorhabdus entomophaga | reverse complement strand
TTAAGGTCGGCGTGAAAACCAAGCGCCAGAAAGCCGGATGGGATAATAGCTATCTGCTGAAAGTCCTTACGGTGGGATTTACGTCAGTATAATTTAGACCCGTTTGCCCTGGAGGAACAATGGAACGCTATTGGCTGTTTTATTAACACGTTACCAAGTCATATTCATATTGATAAACAAGATACTTTTCATTCTCTTTTTCATCATGCACAATATGAAATATCTCGGCTACAACAAAATAAATACATATCCTTGATAGAAATTAAATCACTATTACGCTCGGATAAAGATTTATTTAATGTAATGCTTGTTCGACATGACACGGCACTAATCCATTCATTGAAAAAAAATTCAGTCTTTAAAACTGTTAGTATATTGAACAGTCCACCCCGTTTGGATCTAACTCTACATTATACGGCCGAGACTGATAACCTGGATCTTCATTATGAATTTATGTCAGGTATAGACCCCAATGAAATAAAAGAAATACATTTCTCTATTGTAAAAATATTCAATCTTCTTCTAAAGCAAGGATATCATTGTTCATTAAAAGAAGCGGGCTTAGAACCTAGTATTTACTTTAGACAACGTCAGTTACCTATTTTTGATATCATTTCCGGTTTATTAAATAGTGCAGAAAAGTCCCCTGATGCGTCTGCTATACGATTTTTGCCTGATAATTCATCATTAAGTTACAAAGAGTTATCCCAACAAGTTATTTCCATCGCTAAAAAGCTTGATGAAGAATTTGAACAAGGAGTGCTTGCTGTCCTTAATACTCACTCAATAAGTACAATTAATTTAATACTTGGCATATTGTATTCAGGCAGAAGCTTTATGATCATAAACCCAGATGACCCTGAAGAACGCCTAAAACAGCTTAAACAGGCAGCCCAATGTGTCGGTTGCGTCTCATACGAATGGTTAAAATACACTATCAATAACCAGGATAGGTGGGAGCATACCACCTATCCACCCAAGATAACCGCAGATATGCCAGCATATGTGATTTTTACTTCAGGCAGTACAGGTGAACCCAAAGGAGCAAGCATTGGTTATCATGCATTGTGTTATTCGACTGCTATGCGTTATCACCTATATCAACGACAGATGAAACGGTTTTTGCTATTAAGCCCACTAACATTTGATAGCGCGTATGCTGGTTTATTTGGAACATTAGCAACTGGCGGAGAATTACTTCTACCCAATGAATCTCAACGCCAATCTCCCCACGAATTGGCAGTAATAATAAAAGATTTCCAACCAACACAGACTCTGATAACACCATCCTATTATAATGTGCTAATTGAACTTCCCAAGTATACTCATTCGTGTGAGTCAGTCATCGTTGCTGGAGAGCGATTAACTCAAGATTTAGTTAATAAACACTATCTGCATTTCCCCAATACTTTCCTCTATAACGAGTATGGACCAACTGAAAATACAATTTGGAGCAGCTATTACCTATGCCAGCCACGAGCAGTACAACAGCATGTTCCAATTGGAAAAGTATTAGATGGTATAAAAGCTATCGTTGTGGATGAAGAAAACGCTGTAGTACCGCATGGACAAAAGGGGCAGCTTTATCTTGGTGGAGAAGGATTGTTCAATGGTTACCTCAATGCAGAGGAATCCCTCTCTTTTGTATGGTTGGATATCTTTGGAGTAAAAGAACGTTTTTATGCAACAGGTGATCTCGTTACAATGTCGGTAGATGGTACAATACATTTTGACTCTCGTTTACAGGATTTCATTAAAATCAGAGGATATCGTGTTTCACCCGCAGAAATCGAACGCTGTATATGGAAACTGAATGATGTTGATGATGTTAAAGTTACTGCAATTAAAGGAAGTCTGGTTGCTTTTATATCTTCTCAATATTTATCTACTTCTATTGTTTTAAATCATATTAGCCGATATCTACCTCAGTATATGATCCCCCATCAATTATATATAACACAGCCTTTTCCTCTGAACAAAAATGGTAAAATAGACACGCAAAAATTGATACGCGAATATGTTCATTCCTCAAAGATAAGTGCATTATCATTAAAACCTGAGTTTAATGAACTATTCAGTTCTATTATCGGTAATATCTATCTAGACCCAGAACGATCTTTTTTTGAAAATGGCGGAAACTCAATTAAATTGATGCAACTTTCTGCAGAGTTGGAGAAAAAATATCAGTTTCAATTTTCAATAACGCTATTATATCAGCAGGCTACACTAATAAATATGCAACAATTGATTATACAATCAATATCTTCTCAATCCTCAGAATTAGTTACCATAAAATCAGTCCGAACTTCCAGAAAAAATAATAAGCTAGCTAAAAGAAAAAACAGAGGGAAAATACAATGAGTTTTACAGAATATGATATAGCTATTTGTGGAATTGGATTCATTTTACCTAGTGGCATTAATACTCCCGAAGGATTTAATCAATTAAAACAACAAGGAAATACACTCATTCGAGATTTTCGTTCTGAATTCCATGATGCAACTGAAAAAGAAATATTCCGCTGTGGTTATATTGAGGATATTTATAAATTCCCCTATAAGGATTTTGGGTTAACAAAAAAACAAGCTTCTTTGATGGATCCTCAACAAAGAGCATTACTCAAGCTTTCAAAAAAAGCTTTAAAAGATGCAGGTATTGATACTTTATCATCAGGGAATAGAATTGGGAGTTTTTTCGCCACCGGGATCAACTACTACTTACTTGATAATTTAACGCGATGCTCGACTTTTATGATGAGTTGAAATGACATAGCCGCTCCTTTATAACTTTAAGTCGTCAAAAATAGAGAAATAAAGGAACAAAAGGCTATGTCACAGC
>NZ_JBBMXH010000202.1:0-2841 GCF_037996725.1 Xenorhabdus entomophaga | reverse complement strand
TGCATTATCTCCCTTTGCCAAGATGAGTATCATTTCTGTTAGCAAGGACCACTTAATAAGAAAAGGTTCTCTTATATTAGCACTAGGAATTTAGCCTCATGCTATTTATATGCCATCCACTGATACGTACTGATTATTTTATAAGCATTTGGCACAAAGCACTACAATTCTATACAGGGTTAGGGACTGGGCTGCTCTCGCTGCCAAGCTGATTTGTCCCCGTTGATTGAGACGCACTACTGTTAGTTGTCCTTTCGTTCTGATACTGATAACCATTGCTGACTATAAGCGGATCAGTCTGCTTGTCGCGCATATCGGAAGGCCTCTAAAATTGAATGGACCGGTTTTGCAGGATACTTATAATATCTGTCGATCCCTAGGAGATTAGTGTCTGATATTGTCATGATCTGCAGCTAATGGACATCAGCTGCAGGGTGTTTAAGTAGTTTAATTGGTTAATTGGTTAATTGGTTAATTGGTTAAAATAAAAAATATAAACGTTGCTAAAATAATTTATCTATGTCTTAATGTCGCCATCGGTTTGGAATACAGACCTTATGAAAGCAGTTTTAGTAAAGCAGTCCTCAGTTCAGGTGTTATCTACAGATATCCTTCTTCATGAGCCTCCTCCTAAGTGCCAAATAAGTAACTCGAATTACAGGCCATCATCGCCACTCTTAGTGGCTCATCAATAAAGGAAGTATCTATGTCTAATAAAATGACTGGTTTAGTAAAATGGTTTAACGCAGATAAAGGTTTTGGCTTTATCACTCCGAACGACGGCAGCAAGGATGTATTCGTACATTTCTCTGCTATCCAGAGTGACAACTACAAAACGCTTGATGAAGGTCAGCAAGTCTCCTTCACTATTGAAAATGGCGCTAAAGGCCCTGCAGCTGGAAACGTCACAGCGCTGTAAGCGTTGCTAATTATTAGCGACACTTACAATAGCGATGAAGGCAATAGTCTGAGCAGCTAAGCTCTGCTGATAATAAAATGAACCCGCCTTGTGCGGGTTTTTTATTACATTAATTTCGCATGATAACGTAGACACTTTGGACTTACACCATGTCCGCTTTACGCGCATAGCTGACGGTCAGGCAGGGTAGCGATTAATCTAGATATTTTGTCAGGGAAAATAGTGTTATTCCGCCTCACCTTTCTGGTAATACACCTGCCGGATATAGCGCCCACGCCCGTCACCGTGCCCCAAATCCATTGATGCCAATGCCAGCGCTTCCCGCTCACTGAATCCCTGTGCGGTGTAATGCGCCCCAGATTGCCGGGCAAAATGGTAGCGCATACTGTGCGGGGCTTTCTTACCCATCAGCCCTGCACTTCTGACAATATAGCGGTAACGGTCTATGGCCTGCGTGATCGTCGGTTTATCAATCAGTTTTCCACCCCGCTCTGCCTGCTCTCGCTCGGCATAAGCAATGGCATGTTGCAGCGCTGCCCGATCCAATATGGTCGTCTGCCTCGGCCGTCCACCTTTGGTGCCAAATATCACCCGCACAGAGGTCTGCCCATTTTCCAGTGCTTTTTTCCAGGTGGCTAACGACTTATAGGCTTCCACCGCTTCTTTGGTGCGCAACCCCAGAACATACGCCAGCTGCATCACCGCCGCCACGCGCCGATCTTTTTGCTCGACCTGCTGAAATATTTCACGGAACGCAGCCGGGGCCAACGCCGTTTTAGTTCCTTTTCGGTTTATGGCAACAATACCGAGTGCCCGGTTGCTCAAACGGGCGTTACCGGGATCAGCCAGCTTATGCTTTCCGGCCTGCGCTAAAACGCTTCTCAGCACGGACATTTCATTTTGCAGAGTCCGGTGGCTGATAGAGTTGGCCTTTCGCTCTGCAATATAGCGTTCAATATATTTGACTTTAAGGCTGTCCATCTGCCGGAGCTTAATGCCTTTCTCCTTGAGAAAGTTAAGGAACTGCCGGGCAATCCGTTCACGATCGGCAACCGTGGCAAAGCTCCCACCCGCTTGTCGGGCATGGGTCATAAATGCTTTCCTGAACAACTCAATTTTTGACCGTGCCGATTTCTGCGCCATTCACGCCTCTCCTGCCACTTTTTCTCTGTTTTTATTCATTTTTTAAACAAATCTCTGCGTGTCGGTTCAGGTTCACCGTTCCGTGATGCGTCAGATAATGTGTAGCAGAGTGAGGTTGTGTTGAGTTATTGCAGGAGCTCGCGACGTGCTGAGCACAGCGATGGAAGGCTCCCCGTTCATTACCTGATCAGTTCAGGATGAACGCCTCATTATCTTGACGTATGTCATATCTCCTTTTTTTATCGCATCAGCCTGTTTTAAGGCGGTGGGTTGAAAACCAGATCTGGAATTCGTTCGTCAATCAAACAAAATGTCTGTTAATGGTCTGTTTTGAATGGCTTCACTGAGTAATTCAGGGTTCAAATCAGTCGTAAAGGCAGACCGAATGCGCTCTGGACGCTGACGCCCGGCGACGTCACTTGGTAATCGCTGCGCTTCAACACAAGTGACGCCGCGCAATATTCAGGACGTTTATCGTGATAAATGCAAAATGTAGGTGAACGTTGTACCGGTTAAAACGGTATCGTTCAGCGTGAGGCAGGGAATGTTCTGCCCTGTTATGTAGGTAGCCGGTGACGAATAATACCGGGAAACTTTCATCATCGAAACGTTGGGTTATGTGTCCGATGATATCTGCTTCCAAAAGTGCGCAGATGTACCGCATTGTGATGCACTCCCTTTCAGGCTACGGGAGTTAATGAGATGGTCTTCCCCACCTTGTGAACCATACTCTTTATAGAGTATTTTTTCTGGAGAGTCCATCATGCAAAACGTCACCC
>NZ_JBBMXH010000201.1:0-2849 GCF_037996725.1 Xenorhabdus entomophaga | reverse complement strand
TGTGGCAGCTCATCAAAAGAGTTAAGATTTTCTTGAATGCCGCTTCAGCAAATAGTTGGAAAGGAATAGGAAATATGAAATTCTCATAATTATGAAAAGTTATATATATACTTCTTTTAAATTACTCATTGCGACCGGCTGACCGCCTGCACTATTACAAGTTACCGTTGATACAATGGCAACCACATTATCTCCACCGTGTTCAGCAATAGTGGATTTTAATTTTTCAATATCAAAATTACCTTTCCAGTCATAATAATTTTCAGAGTCAAATGCTTTTTCAGTGACAATGTTAATCGCCTTACAACCATTTAGTTCTACGTGTGCTGCGGTTGTATCAAAGTGGAAATTTGAAATAAAAACAGGCTGTTGCGCTTTACCTTCTTGTTGTTTTATTTTTAACAACACTGGAAAAAGAATATTCTCTGCCCCACGTCCCTGATGAGCTGGAATAACATAATCGTAATCAAATAATTCTTTTACCTTATCTTTTAAATCGTAATAATTTCTGGAACCTGCATAAGCTTCATCACCAGTCATCATCGCAGCCCATTGCTGGTCACTCATCGCATTTGTTCCGGAATCGGTTAATAAATCGATGTATACCGCACTGCTAGGAAGTAAAAACGGATTATAACCTGCCTCTTCTAATGCCGCCCCACGCTCTTCTCTTGATGGAATACGGATATTTTCTACCATCTTAATGCGGAACGGTTCTACGATTCTTTTAGCCATAACAATACCTTTAATATGAAATTAAATAATTTAAGTGAAATTTTTCTGATTCTTTTAGCATAAGCAAAAAAGAGAAATAAAAATGAATAGAGGAAAATAAATCAGGTATTATTTTTGAGGGAAAAAGAAGGCGAGTTCAGTATCAATGTTAAACCATTTCTTCATATTGAAGAAACCTCTTAATACTATTAATACTTCATAAGACGAGTACATACTTTTATCCTTCCATTTTGGAACTAGTATACTTTTCGGAATAATGTATATAACAGTGAAAACTATTTAGTAATAGTATTAATGTATAAATTGAACAACAATCACATTATTAGTGAATTATTCATAAATAAATTAGACATTCATCACATTAATTTCTTTGGTGATTATTCTGCCAAGCAGCGTTGATCTTTAGTCACACAAGAGATAAGCACTTATGAACAATAACGCACTTGGCAGGCCAGACAGTGATACTCAAGATATAAGGTTATTTAGGCAGTACTCCAAATCCTCGTAAGTTACCAGTTTGATGGATAAACTGATTGTAGTACTCATTTTCTGCCACGGTGTTCATTGCGGTATGTTTGGTATGTACAGAAACTAAATCCATTGTCGTCTGGTGAATTTCTTTGTTCAGTTTATTGTGAATATCCGGATCATCAGACTCTTTGATTTGATTTAATAATGCGACCAGCTTCTCCGCTTCTTTCTGTATATCGGCTTGTTTGAATTGCGGAACAGGGATTGTGTAATCAAACACCATATTGACGGTATCGTTGTTTTCATCACCTTTGGAAGGCGGCGTTAATTTTTCACCGTAATCCGTTTCGAAATAATTCAGCAATTCCGTCTTATCAAAACATTTTGATTTAATATTGCCTTGTGATTTTTTATCGAAAGTTTTAATTTCTTCCGGAAAAGGTTTACCTAATGAATAACTACACTGGAAAACATTACCGTCAATCACCGTTGCATTACTGCTTTTCATCGGCATTTCAAGCTCATAGCCGTTAATCGTCACTTTGTAATCCACGGGTTTAAAACGATCAGCATGACCTTCCGCAGCATACACTTCCGACAAAGCGTAATACATATAATTATTCGGATTAATGATCCCGCCCTTATTGTTCTCAAATACCATAAAGGAGGATTTATTACCCTGACTATCCTGCACAGTATGTATTCCCGGCGACAGTTTTACACTCCCGCTAGTGCCGGATTCAATGGTGTAGTTTTTATCATCAATCTTCATAGTGATAGCACTATTTGTCGGGTTACTGTAATAAAATTGGTTTTTATTGTTATCCGAATCTAATACATCGCAGGCCACAAGGGGCAATACCACGCTACTTAACACGCCCAGTTTTAAAAGTGTTTTCATTAATAGCTATCCTAACAAGAATTTTCTTAGATTATTCATATATTATCAAAACACTGCAAATGTTTTTTCCGTCAATACCTGAAAATAAAAGCCTCTTATTAAGCAATAGATTAGATGTATGTAATGACGCACCACTACGCTATTTATCTGCTGACGGTATCAGGCAAAAATATCGCAGCAGATACACCGTACTCGACTATGATAAACACAATACATAAGCATGACTTATATAAATAACAATGATATTGATGATGCTGCACAGGCATTACCTTTCAAATACGGTTGAAGATGATTATACCAAACCGCTAGGTTGTTCAAATTCCCCTCACAAAACTTCAATATTCTCTAGTGCTTATTGACATATTATTAATCATGCAACATTATTAAGATGTAAACTAATTTATTTAAATGTTGCATGTTTTATGGGTATTGGTCATAACAGCATCGCTGTTGTGTCTTTGTTGTTACTGATAGAGGTTATGCAAGATTATGATGAAAGATCATTATGTGAAATTCTTTCCCTGCGCCCATCATTCATGGCTGCAAGAATACAAAAACATTTTAACTCACTTTTCTAATGTTATTATCTGCCCAACCCTCGTTTGCAAGATAAATACATTCATAAATGTATTGCTGAGTTAACATATTAAGTGCAACAGGTGAGATATTAAAAGGTGAGAGTCAACTGTGATAAATTTCACAGCTCTCACACCCGAAATAGTAGCCTGATATGCATAAACAA
>NZ_JBBMXH010000200.1:0-2860 GCF_037996725.1 Xenorhabdus entomophaga | reverse complement strand
TGGGTCTGCGGTGAAGAAATCCCCCGTTACCGCCAGGCGGTGCTGCAAAGCCTGCGGTTATTTCTGGCGGGGTGTGCGGGAATACTGAAACCCACCAAACCGCAAACCTATACGCCGTATCCAGAGTTAGTCCGTGGTACAGCGGCGCCGACACCGCAGAGCCTGGCTTTTGAACAGTGGCTAAAGTTGTTGCAGGATAATGTGCCGTTAAACAGCGACAACATTAAACGGATAGATAACCTGTACCGTCAGTCCTGTCTCAGCCTGGTGCGCTGGGACAGTGTACCGGAGCCGGCACGTGACATTATCGCCCGTCTCCTGACCCGGCAATATACCGACTGGTTTGGGATGGTGGGCTGGTCTGACACGCCCGACACCGGCGCGTGCTGGGATAAGTTGAATGCTTATCCGGCGTCAGCCCAGCCCTGCGATATGCTGATGATAATGCCAACCCGGCTGGCGATTGAGGTTAACGGTAACAGTGGCTTGTTGAAAGGCATCGCGACTGCGGCGCAGTTTTACGACGGGCAATATGGCCTTGAATGGCCGTTGGGTCACCATGTCCGCTGGGAGCGCCGGAATGTCAGTAGCTTAACCGTGCGTTTTGACTCTCCGTGGGCACCGCCGTCTGCTGAGCTGATGGGCGAGCTGTCATCGGTGTTTGACTGTGAAATCCGCCACTGGTACAGCGAGTCGTCAGGTCAGCTCAAAGGTTACGATTGCTATGACCAGGGCGAGCATGTGGACAGCGGTAACGGGCAGTCAGGACGGGAGAACCGGCCGGCGCTTTATCTGGTCAACGATGAGAAGCGGGATATGAACCTGCCCGTGCCAGCCATCGCCGTTGGGCAATAACGCGTTGTTTAACCCATCATTAATTTATTGTTTTATCTTCACTTCAACCGAAAGGGGAAACATTCTCCCTTTTCGGAACGTGTTTTCCCTGTATTTTTTGCAAGGAAAACACGTGATGTCATCACAGCCGAATCACCAAAAAGAATTTATCTCTCTGTTTAACCAGACGGCGCGTTATCACCGTCGTTATCAGGTCTTTCAGGATTTTTGCAATTGTGCGATGGCCGCCATTCACAATAAATACTGTTACTGTGAGGAGCTGGAGCAGTATTACCTGAAAACCATCAAAAAGTACGAACGGGAAGATGTTGACCGGATTGTGCAGCTGTTTTCCTATACCGTTCTTGGATTGGCGCAGGAACCCTGCGATTTTTTGGGCAGTGTGTTTATGCAGCTGGGATTGGGGGATAAAGCCCTCAATCAGTTTTTTACCCCCTGGTGCGTGGCCAGAATGATGGCAGAGATGCAGTTGCAGGATGTGTCTGCACGCTTGCAGGAGCAACCTTTCGTGACCCTGTACGAGCCGGCTTGTGGGGCGGGCTGCATGACACTGGCCGCCGCCGACGTCTTGAGAGAGCAGGGACATGATCCGTTATGCAGCCTGTGGGTGTCAGCGATTGATATCGACCCGCTGGCTGCGGTGATGGCTTACGTCCAGCTGTCCCTGACCGGCATTCCGGCCGCGGTCACTATCGGCAATGCGCTGGCTGATGGCGGCCGCAAACGGACACGTTATACGCCGGCCCATTATCTGGGTAACTGGGCGAACCGTTTGCAGGCCTATCAACAGCCCCAGGCGGCCTGAATCCCTTTTCACACTGGCGCCTTTCGGGGCGCATTTCTTATTGATATAAGAGGTTAATACGTTGATTTGTGATGAAAATTAAGCTGATTGAGTAAGCGCGTCAATGGATGAATCGAGTCAAATTAATTTTCATTTCCGCAAAAAGAGTTTTTCCTTGTTTCAGACTGGGATTCACCGACACTGAGCCCAATTTGAACCGAAAGAGGAAAAACCATGTTTCAGCGTTTTAAATCGCATTTTGCCCGCCAGTCTGCCACACCGCAAAAATCATCCGAACAACAACCGGAAGCCCTTCGTGACAGTCGGGGTTATTTCCGGCCGCAATCGGCGGATAAGTTACTGGCCACCCCGCTGCGCCGTCAGTACCTGCAACAATTATGGCAAAACAGTGCTTTGCCGGAAGGGCTGTATCAGCGTTTTTATCTTGCGCCGGTGAAGCAATTGCTGGGCAGTGTCCAGCAGGTGCCCGCGACACCGGAAGGTGACTGGTCAGGGGCAGGGGGATTTGCTGACCTGACGCTGCAATTTACCACCTGTGCCGTGCGGCGGGCGAAAGGGCATCTGTTACCGCCGGGGGCTGCCCCGGAAACACAGGCGGCACAGAGTGTGTTATGGCAGGCCGTCGTGTTCTGGGCGGCATTGTTTTACCACCTGCCGTTGTTGCGGCAACTGGAAGGGGAGCTGGATGACGGGCATGGCTGGCAGCCGGGATTATGGATGCCAGCGCGTCGCTTTCGTTTTCGCTTCCGGCCGTCTCAGCCCGATTTATCAGCACCGCTGGAAGCCATGATAGCCACCCGTTTCCTGCCGGAAGACGCGGTAAGCTGGTTATTTCTGGTGCCGGAGGCATGGAACTGCCTGGCTTTACGACTGGGGGGACATCCTTCCCCGGTGTTATTGATTAATGAACTGCTTCAGGAAGCCGCGACACAGGTGCAATCTCCTTCGCTGAAATCCTCAGTGCCTGCTGAATGCCCGGTGGCGGACACGGTATCAACACCAACAGATTCTGATTTTGTTGCTTCGATCTCCGCATCAGCCACTGGGCAATCTGTTTGTGATGATACACAGACGTTATTGTCATTATTTCAATCAAATGATGAAGTTTCAGAGCAAATTGATGTAAATGATAATCATATCGATTTGAAATTATCCAAACCCACCCGCAAAAAGCCAAAAAGTGTTGCTCCCGCAGGGAGT
>NZ_JBBMXH010000199.1:0-2889 GCF_037996725.1 Xenorhabdus entomophaga | reverse complement strand
TATAAGAATGAAACGTAAACGCGCCTGGATGAGAATTCAGTTTTTAGAACAGGTATTACAAGCGGGATTTTCTAACCTGAATATTATTTAATCATTCATGCGGTTGCCCTGGTCATACCACCAGTCACGTGTTCTTTTACCGACACCAATGAAGTTAATTCATCGTCATCAGCGACAGGAATGACTAAGTCGACTTGTGAGCCATATCTAATCATAGAGAATCTATTTCCCTGAAATACAGGGGTATTTTGCTGAGTATGGAATGGCGTTATCGTATTAACATCATAATCACCAACCTGAACCATATAGTATTCTCTGCCAATTCCCGGAGAATAGACTTTATTAACGACACGCTGATTCAGGTATAAATAGTCGTCATAAATTAATTCGATATTCTCTTTATAAAAAATGTTACTCTCTACATCAATCATTGGTAGATTGTTGGTTTCCAGAGGTTCATGCTCCGCATAACTCAGGATGCCATCATAGGGAATTCTATTAACATGCACATCATAACATGTCATAAAGATACCAATGACAAGTGAGCGCTTGTCATAATGTTTATCTCTGATAATGTCCTGAATGCTATATTTTTTTCCTTTTACTTCAGTGATCGCCTCATCTGGATTTATTATCCCACTATAGATAACAAATCCATCAGCAGGAGATAGAAAATACCTATCATCTGTATTGATGGTTCTCGCGGGGTCCCTGAAAAAACCTTCCTGAAAATAAGTTTCAGGCGGAAGATCAGGTAGTCCATTAAATATCGATTTAATGGCTTCGTTCATTGTGTTCTTCATTATTACCTCTAAAAAATGCTCATCAACTGGAACATGAAACAGAGAAAAAACAATATGATGCAAACAATTGCCGCGAGATATGGTACAGCCTATTATCAATGATTCAATTTTATTTTATTTGGGGGTATATTTATTTTTTGTTTGTCATTAAACATAATTTCACCTAAGTTACCCGAATCGATAAATATATAAATGAATAAATATAAACTTAAACTGACTAAATATAATTTTATTGATGAAATTAACGATGTGAATTAAGGTAGTTTATTATATATATGTGTCAGTGACATTTATCACAAATACAATAAAAAATTTAATTAAATTTAAATAAACTGGGTTTATCAGGCTAATTTTTGGACTATTTCAACATTAAAGGTAATGGGAATATTTAAAAGATTAGATAACTTAGAGATCATGCAAAAGAACAGGGCTGTGGTACAAGTAAATCCAGCAACTGGCATTCCTGAGTATCTATATCACGTATTTGCTGATTATCTAACAACTCAAGGGTTTCGTGTCATTACCTATAATTGAATTGCGGGCTACTCAAATTATCATAGGGCAACCCGCAAGAACCTTAAATTCTGATTGGTTTTCTTGTCAGCATTTTTACGTATGCCGATACAAAGACTGCAGAGTAGAATAAAGGAACATATAGCAGCCCGATAGAGATCAGCATAGTGCCTATAGAGAGCATTATAGCTACCGTACTATCAGGAGAGGTTACATTCATTAAACCTTCTGATAATCCCACTAAAAACTCTTTTCCTTGTAGCTTTGCATAAAGCCATGAAGCACCGACAAGAACGGTTCCTAACCAAAATGAGATCCAGCATATTGCGGAAGTAAAAGTGATTGAGTTGTTTCTCATTCTTTGCCTTTTTATTCATTAAGTTATAAATAATATCAGTCTAAGTCTAGCTATCCTGTGATTTGTATACAACGCCTACTTAGAGTGATTATTTATCACTGGATTATTTATGCGATCTATGAAAGGAAAATTTCTACTTAAGCCTTAACCCAAATTGGCGTGAATCGGGTTACTTTAATGTCAAGGCTAAGTTCAGATGTCCATAGCTCTCTCAGGAATGAATCATTGGTGGATGCAGATAAATTTTACTTCACATTTATAACTATTTGTTTAAGCTGAACATCTCTCTTCATTGGAATATGGTAGTAAGGTATGCGTGTTCGGTGTTCAGCCAGGTTGCTTATCGTCAACCCGTCCAGACAAGTGTTGTTGTTTCGTTTTGTACACACAAACGATGCGTTGGCAGATAAGTCTTACTGGGCTACCCCCGGTGGCGGTGTTGAACATGGTGAGTCTTTTGAACAGGCTGCTGTCAGGGAGCTGAGAGAAGAAACTGGCATTCTTCGGGATGATGTCGGGCAATATGTTGCGCAGAGAACTTTCGAAATGATGCTACCCAGTGGAGAAACAGTTCTGGCAAAAGAGCGTTTTTTTATAGTCTTATCCGATGAAGACGAGATCAACACTAGTGGGTGGACTGATAACGAAAAATCAGTTATCCATCGTCACCATTGGTGGGGGCTTACAGAGCTGATTCAAACACAGGAAATAATTTATCCTTCTGATATTACAAGAATAATATCTTCGCATGTATTCGATGATCTCGAACAGCAATCCATTATAACTTTTGAGGACTGACCCCGAATATTTCACTTGAGCGAGTCTGTAAGGTCTTCAGCGCTTACGCCGGCGGGCTTAGCATTACAACTTTGCTGTTACAAACGTAGATTCGCATAATCTATATTATGTTAAATATGGATTGTCGGATAATAAGTTCATAAGTGTTCTCACGCTTTTACGATGGTACTTACACTACCCTCTTGACCATTCAGGTTCACTATAATACATTGAAAAACAATGAATTGAGATTTCATCAAAACTTGGCGGCTTGCGAGAGAGCGTCCATCGAAGTTCTCCCGCAGTTTACATGGCTTTTATACCGGGTATATATAACTTTTCATAATTATGAGAATTTCATATTTCCTATTCCTTTCCAACTATTTGCTGAAGCGGCATTCAAGAAAATCTTAACTCTTTTGATGAGCTGCCACATAT
>NZ_JBBMXH010000198.1:0-2920 GCF_037996725.1 Xenorhabdus entomophaga | reverse complement strand
CGCCCAGCTTCCCAGATACACCGAGCCATCCGGCAACTGATGCCAGATATAGTCTTCAATGGCAAAGACCTGCCCCAGATTCCCCAGTAGCTGGTAGCCTGTCCCATTGTGCGTGTAGTGCGGGATAGGTTTATCCCTATAAGGTGCGTCCGGTAAGATAAACGTCAGCCCGCTGTGTTCCTGCAACCAATCCACAATCTGGCGCAAAGTGGGATGCTGAAACGAGCACGGCCACGCCCGCTCAAACACACCGACTAGCTCACGCACAAACAGGCGTTGGTAACCGTTCTGGGCAGGCTGTGAACGTTCCACATAACCCGTAAACCAGCGCAGTACCAAATCCGTATAGCCCACATCCAGCCGGACGAGTTTTCCGGTGTAATCGGTGGTCGTTTCTGCGGTGATAAAGCCCCGGCCACAGGCAGAAAGTTCCAGCATCAGGTTGGCCTCCACCAAATGGATCTCATCACCGGACAGGTAAAGTCGGTTAACCGGCCTCATTCTGTTGCTGGCCCCAATCGATCATTTAACGGCTTGAGCCACTCGCGCTCAAACCAACTCAGTTTTTCATCGCCTTCTGCTAACGATTCTCCCGGCTTCATCGTTTGTTTTTTCGCGTCAACCTGACCCATTGCCCGGGCGTCGCGTTTTTCCGCCACAGACAGATGTTCCCTTAAGGTAAACGTGACCTGCCATGCCTGTTTACCGTCTACCTTGCTGGCATCAATCGTGCCCGTAAAGGTGCTGATACGAAAGTTAATGGCCTGCGCGGTCAAGTTGGCGACCCGGTAGCGTTTCAGGTTACCGCCGTCTTTGGCTTCCGCCAGTGCAAACAGACGGGACAGCGTTTTTTGCTCAGTAAAGGGGATAATCCCGGTGATGCGCAGTTCTTTCGGTTTAATACCTTGCTCGGCAACGGCGGTACTGGATGACTGGCCGCTTTGGTCGCTGTCCTGAAACATCATGGACGGTGTCACGGTCAGGCTTTTTAACGGGATGGCCTCGCCATCAAGGGCGAGGGTGATAATTTGGCTCATGTAGCATCCTTTCTAATGGGCGGATATCGTCTCCGGCAAACAGGATTGCCAGTGTGTAAACAGCGTCGGGTTCGGGGATATTCTGTCGCAGTTTTTCCGCTATGTGGGCGCCGTTCCCTTTCCCAGAGAATGCCCAGACGTCGGCGGATTTTCCCTTAAGCCCGCCAATCGCCTCGGTCATTTGATGCAAGGCAGACTGACGGGCAGAAGTAAAGGCCGTTAGCTGGGATTTTAATCCCGCAATACTGTTGCCTGCACTGGCCTGTGCTTTGGCTTTTGCTATCAACTGCGCATTAACGGCCAGACGGCTGGTTGTGGTTGACAAGGGTTGTGGCAGCGGTAAACCGCCGCCCTGCTTGCCCGGCAATTGCATTTTGCTGATTGCCAGACTTTCGGCGGTTTTTGCCATCCGTTTAACCTGTGCAAACACCGGAAGCGACAAGACCGATGAAAATTGCGTGAGGTGCTGCATAAATTCATCGTGAGTCTTGGCACAGACCATCAGGATCAGGCTGTTGATATTCCCCGCACCCGTGAGTTTTTTCGCCAGCGTATCAATGGCATTGGTCGGGCTTAAGTAGCTGCCACTGTCGGTCTGCTGCCCGATACCGTAGACAAAGGGGTGAACGGGTACAATGGCGGCGGTTATCCCCGACAAATCCGGGGACAGTTGCAGGGTTTTACGCTGCCAGTACATTATTCGGGTTGCTCCGGCCAGTCAATATCAGGCACAGCTGAACAGTCTACCCGGCTCAACAACACCCGATAAAGTCGCCACTTTGTCAACGCGGCTTTTTCTACTTCGGTAGCCATCTCTAAGTCAACGGCATCCTGGCATATGCCTATACTCTCAGCCGCTTTCTTCAGTAACTGCTGTTTCTCAGTTTCCGCACGTTGTTGTAGTTCTTCCGATGTTGGGGGAGGAATATCTTTTAATTTTGGTGATCCATTTTCCCCCGCAACAATCAATTTGCCGTTTTTCTGCCCTTCAAACAATTGCCGATACAGTTCGTTACTGATAGGTTTCAAATCATCAGGATAACTATTTGATGTTTGTGATTCCTGTGGCCTGTAAAAAAACCCATTTAATGATGCGCTGTAAAAATAATCGTCATGACTGACGGACTTCGTTTGTTTGTTTTTCATCTTGTTATTCATCATTATTTCCCTATCGCCCACCATGCAATGGGAAATCCCCCTACCCGACCTTCGTCATTTTTTGTTGCAGCAAAGAATTCCGCTTGATTAATTGGATAGCCAAAGGCATTGTCAATGAGGTCTCCCTGAGATGTCGTATTGGTGACAAATACCGCAAAACACTTTTCATCAAACACTCGAGGAAAATTGAAATTCCGGTTGCTAATTGATGCAGAACCCCACTGCATGATTAAGCCTGTTGATTCATCCTTGAACCAACCGTTATCACTTAATACCGCTGAATTTTTTCTCGCTAAATTCCTGTCAATCCAGTGACTTAAAAAGCCGCCCCATGTTGGCCCTGTAATATCCCCCCATGCACTGTATGCCGCGCTGCCTGCAACAAATCCGCCCTCCGCGCCGATTGTTCCCTTAGCCGAAATGTTTTTCTGGGCAACAATGTCCCCATTAGCTGAAATATTCTGACTGGCTGCAATGCTGCCCTGCGTTGCAATATCACCAGTGCGTGTATTGAAATAAATTGAGGTGACGTCATTGGGGTTACCACACGTCGTTTTAAAACCCACGCCAAACCATGAGCAGATCTCGATATTATTTCCCTCGAAACTGGCTGCATCCCGCGAGCCGATCTCTAGGCTACCACTACCTAACGCCAATGATGATGTAATTAATTTTTTTACAGTCACATCGCCATTAATTCCGCCACCCGTACGCGTATCCAGTGA
>NZ_JBBMXH010000197.1:0-2979 GCF_037996725.1 Xenorhabdus entomophaga | reverse complement strand
ATGCATCAATTCAAGGGCGCGTTTTTGTTCTGGTGTCAGATGAATTTTCATGGTTGTAAGCATGATCGGATTGGGATAAGAAATCAAGCATCTTCAATGACGATTGGTATACACAAAAAAATGACTCAACGATGAGAGAATATATTAATAATATTATTTATTACAATAAGTTATAAATTAATTAACATTAAGATCTAATAAATATAAAATTGAGCATTCAATGATATAATTTTACTTGACGAAATAATAACTCAAGGATACTGTTTCATTTAACCACTATCATACAACCAAAAACTCACTAGTATATCACTATTTCCATCAACAAAATTTTCATCAAATAGTAACTTAGTTTTTTCATCATTTAATTTTATTAGTTATAGAAACAGTTTTCTGGATTTTTCTCTCCATTATCTTAAAAATTTCGGTATCTATCGAAATCAAAGTATGAAGGAACTGAATATGCAAAAAAATATTTTCGAACAAGGTGAGTTGAATAATATTGATGCATATAATTCCCAACCCACATCATCAATGCTAACTTCAATTAAGGCATTAGCGGACTTACAAAAAGCCATCGATGAGGTTATGAGTGGAGATAATCCAGATTTTTTGAATATCGCTTCTATACTATCATCACTAAAACAGGAAGATATTGTAGAAATATTAAATGATATTCTGGAAAAAAGAGAAATTACCTCAACTTATGAATGGGTGTCTGAAGACCATATTTATTTACATAGAAAAAATAATTTTAATTTATTAATCAGACTTATTGGTGGTAGTGAGCAAAATACACTTTATACAAATGAATTTGATATTTTTGTCATCAATCCGACAAATACGGAAATAATAGTCCCTTGCTATGAATTTTGTTCAGAACAAAATATATTCCAAAAACCAAAAGCCATTAAAAAAGTTGAAGATTGTCATTTTAAACCAAATAAAGTTTATTACTTTGAAGCTTATAAATATATCTTAGATTTTGATGTTGAATCTTCTCCCAATAATTTCGTATTGATTGTACATTCTGATCCGAAAGGGTGGATTACATGGGTTTATAACAGAGAGACATTAGAGCCAATACAAAGTATCTGTACAAATTTACAGGCATCCAGAATTCTATTATATGTCAGGTTATTAGGAGAGATGAAGGCATCCCAGGCTATTCAATGCATTGAAAATTTAGCAATATCCAATTACGCAAACTTCGTACGCTGGGAAGCCGTGCAGAGCCTTTCCAAAATAGCGCCATCCAATTGCCTAAAAATTCTTAAAATACTGGCGGAGAATGACCAAGATCCAATACTTAAACAAGCTGCTATACATAGCCTAGAAATGACAATGGCAAAAAATTGTTAAAAAATGTCATTGCCGGTTCAGGAGAAACAGAATATGACAATAGATAGCACCCCAACAGTCAAAAATGTACTGGATCTTAAAGAATTTCTTGCATTGTTAAAAAGTTCAGATGTCATATCTCATATAAATACAAAGATTTATATAGAAGATGAAATTAATCAAGTATCTGAATGGTTGTATTCCTATGCCGCCAATAAAGAAGAAATCATTTCTTTTATTTGTTCAGATCTTAGTGATCTAACACAGTTTCAGAAAGCAAATGATATGCAAGCACCTACTTACTTGATTTACAAAGATAAGAAAATCTCTATCAGGATGGTTGCTTGGCTACCGCTGAAAAATCAGTTCGATTTTGTACCACTTCCTTATGGAAAAGCACATGATCATGATTTTGATTTCTGGACTGTTAATTTCTTTGGTAATGGCTATAAAACCAGCCTATATGACTACAATTACAATGACATAAACGGCACAGAGGGTGAATCAGTAACATTGAATTTTTCCGGTGATCGAATGTTATCTGCGGGCAATGTTATGTTTTATAGGCGAAACAAAGACATACATATCCAATACCCACCAAAAGATTTTTGCGTGTCGTTAAATTTGATAGTGCAACCAGAAACAAAAGTCCGCCAAAATAAGCTAATTTTAGATAGTGAAGAAAAACCAGCAGAAAACCAACAAGTTATTGCACATATAAAAAAAGGGAGGAAAGAAAGCTATCACGCCCAAGAGTCACTATTTCGCGGATTATTAAAATTAGGTAACGAGAAAAGCCGTCAGCTCGCTTTACAAGTAGCCCGTAATCACAGTAAAGATGAAATACGTGCTATTGCCTTTGAGGCTATATTAGACGCTGCTGAACGTTCATATAACAAGGACGATATTAGTGATCTCATTGTCTTAGTCAATGATGATAAAAGTAATTATGTCAGAACAAGAGTACAAGAAAAAATTAAGACTATCTTATCCAAATAAGTGAGAAGTCTTTACAATCCTATTGATCAAAGGGGAAATAAAATGAATCATATTGAACAAATTAAAAACAAAAAATCAGGAGTAATTGCAGAAATTTCTCTTGCTTCTTTCGGTACCGAAATTTTACTGGCCGGTGCAGTACCTCACACTCTCTCCGGTAACAAAGCTGGTCGTGAAATAGACGCTGGGGGAGCTGAACGAGGCTGTCTATACCCATATGGTTTATCAGAAAAACAATGAGGTTGCTGATTCAGATTAGTAAAAGCAGTCCAATATTCATACACGAGATCTATCAGAATATAGCCATTGAAAACAATTAACAATCAAAGCAATTTATTACAGATAATTATTGCAGATAAGAAAAAACCCTGAGATTTCTCTCAGGGTTTTTCTCGAAATAAGGTGGCGGTGCGGACGGGACTCGAACCCGCGACCCCCGGCGTGACAGGCCGGTATTCTAACCAACTGAACTACCGCACCACCGAATTTCTTTCTCCGGCTGCCTTTTGTACCGGCAACCGGCTTTTAATTAATGTCTGGCAGTGCCCTACTCTCACATGGGGAGACCCCACACTACCATCGGCGCTACGGCGTTTCACTGCTGAGTTCGGCATGGGGTCAGGTGGGACCACCGCGCTATTG
>NZ_JBBMXH010000196.1:0-3020 GCF_037996725.1 Xenorhabdus entomophaga | reverse complement strand
AGGAAACTCACGGCGGATAATGGTATCGGCTGACGCGATCTGAATGAGCAGTGTTGGGTCATAATTCGGGTGGTCACGCCAGACATAACTGATTTCATCTTCTGGCAGGCCGTACTCAATAAAGCGGGTTGCTGTCTGGTCTACGAGGATCGTATACGGCACACAGAACATGACACGCTTTCCACGAGAGACATAACCGTCAGTGATAAAGGCCGCCAGTCCGGTCTTGCCTGAACCTGTTGGGCTGTACACCATGAAAGTACGGTGTTGTTTCCAGTACTGCCGCAACAGGCTTAAGCTGCGCTCTTGCGCGAAGTTGGGGGTAATTTCTAGCATGATGTTACTCCCTGTTTATTTTTCTGTGCTGCCGTGCGATACTTTCCCGCAGGTAACTTTTCGTTAGTGCCGACCGCAAGAGCCTGAGCAGTTGCACCCTGCAAAGTTTGGCTGTTCAGTTTCTTGCACCCTCTTACACTTCCATTCTCATTTAACATTGATACCCTCACTTGAATAATTTCCACTGCCAGAGAAAAGGCCTTTTTATTTTTCCCATTTGGACGTCTAAGCGTCTGTGTGATTTTGATATCCCTATAGTGATCTATATATAAGATCTGAGTTCTTCCTTTGGCTGTGCCTTCCCTAACACCCCCTTTCAAAGATCACCCCCCTTACCCCCCTAGAAAGTTTTCCCCTCTTCCCCGATGTACTGCCTAACTGATACATGAATGTACTTATCAACGAGTACGCACTTAGAATTAAACTGGACATGTTGTTACTCCCATCGGCTCCGCTGTGTACCCCTGTGCCGCTCTCTCATACTTCGTGACAGATTCCCTGAGCCGGATATTTGCCGCCCGTCTGGCTGCATTGTCTTTGCGGTATGACACTGGCTCGTTATCCCATGCTGACTGATACACTTCTGAATACTGAGCAGTGATCTTCGCTCGGGTGCTTGCCCGCAGTTTTGCCAGCACCTCCTGAATCCATGTGCCATCGTCAGGGTAGAAATGCGATGGCATGGTGACCTTGGTGAAATTAGGAAACATTGTTGTGCTCTACGGGCGGTGGAAACACTTTAGGCAGATCGGGGCGTAGCTCGTGGGCTTGGACTGCGCCGTTTGTGGCTTCAGTTATTGCAACCGCATGTTCAGGTGAAACTCTTTTCAATCCTCGAAGCCATTTCCAAACAGCTCCTTGAGTCACTCCAATTTGTCTTGCAAGTGCCGTCTGCCCTCCCGCAATACTCACAGCTCTGTAGATTGGCGATACGTAAGACTTTTCTTTCATTACACACCCTCATAAAAATACTTTGGTATTTATATTAATCCTTAAGTATTTTCAAGGCAAGTGCGATAAAATTGTTTTTTTAATACCTTGAGATTAAAATTGAGTAATACTTCAATTTGAGGATCGGCTATGGAACATGAAACATTAGCGCAAAGACTTAAGCATGCGCTTTCCCTTCGGGGGCTTACGCAGATGCATTTAGCAAAAAAAGTAGGTGTCACTCAGGGGGCAATACAGAAACTAACTTCAGGTAGAGCTACTTCTACAAGAAAAATTTTGGCGATAGCTGAGGCACTAGAAGTCTCAGCAGAATGGTTGGAGCGAGGTGTCGGCACCCCGAGTTCTGGAGTGAGCAGCACCATACTTACCGCTGCTCAACAAGATAAGGCTTTCAGAGTTGAAGCTTTGGATATAGAAACTCTTTCAGGGGAAGAAAAGCTGTTTTTAACTGAATTTAAGCAGACAGTAAGTGCCATTGAATACTCACCAAAACAAGCCCAAATGCTGTTTAACAACCGCGCCCCTGATACAATCAAAGTAATCTCTGTCTACGGCGATAGTATGGCTGATACGATAGAGCCAGGAGATCAGATTTTTGTTGATATAACTTCTCAACACTTTGATAGTGATGGTGTTTACTTGTTTATATTTGGTCATTGTTTATACGTAAAGCGCCTACAAATGCAAGGCTATAAAATGGCGGTATTATCAGATAACTCTCACTACGAGGCGTGGTATATCGATAAAGAGGAAATACCTTTGCTACGTATAGTCGCCAAAGTCTTATTCTGCCAATCACAAAAACTGAAGCTATTCGCTTAAATCCAACATATGAGGCTGACTAATCATCAGCCTCATCTCATACATATAGCAATAATATCAATTGGTATTATTGACATAAAATATCATACCAACATTAAAACTTTAATATTTTATAAATCAATGACATAAAAAAATACAAAAGTATTTTTAAAAATACCATTGACTCACATAAAAATACCTTGGTATTATTCATTTCAAGGAAAGGTCATCTTCACTGGTAATGTATCTAATAGCAAAACTGGAGGAATGAATTTACCATGACAACATTTATTTTCGCAGCAATTAAGCGTTCTGATATCAATCAAAAGCATCCCGTCAGAATTAAATGCGTTGCTGAAAGCTACCTACAAGCAAAAATAATGCTATCTAGCTCGTATATCACGGCGTGGGCAGGTCAAGTCATATCCCCATACAAATAATTACATTAAATATTAATTTAATCCGATTGCAGCAAGGACATAAATATATGAACACCCCAGTATCCGTCACCAAAACCCATAAAACACCAGAAACACCGGAAGAAAATATTTATCACTCAGCTTCCATTGCAAATAAATACGCAACTGATTTAATGAATGAGATGGAGCCTTTAATAGATCAGATGGAAATTAACCATCCTAAAGAAGCTGCTAGATTCACATCTCTTATTAGTGAATTAGTTTTAATGACGGGAATCACTAAAAACAGAGCCGAAAAACTATTAGTTCCTAAACCATCTATTATTTTAAACAAAAACACTTTGACTATAAATTATAAAATAGAAGAGTAAAAACTAATGGAGACATCAATGTTAACTCTAACTCGCCGCCCACAAGAAAAAATTATGATAGGTGACGATATCGTAATAACAGTATTAAGCATTCAAAGGAATCAAGTAAAAATCAGAATTGAAGCACCCAAAGAAATTCCTG
>NZ_JBBMXH010000195.1:0-3040 GCF_037996725.1 Xenorhabdus entomophaga | reverse complement strand
ATTCGGTCAGTTGTTTATAGGTCATAGTGCATTTTCCTTTGGCGAGAAAGATGCCTACTATAGCAACTGACCGCCTTTTTCAGAAATTGCACTTATCATGCGAATCCAAGAAATTCTACTAGCTGTATATACAATATTTAAAAAAACTAATCTTATATCTAATAAATACATATTTTTTAAATGTGTAATGTTATCGATATGAAATGATTTTACATTTATACTTTATATGAGGGTATTGGAATGGAATGTATGGTTATTATTACAATTGGCTAAAATTGAATCAATAACCTTATGTTTTTTAATACTAAAAAATAATTAGAGATCAAATAAATTAAATAACTCATTTTTATTATTTATGAACTTATCGAATATCAAAACTCATCGAATTTATTCAAAAATAAACTATATTTTTAATCAACTATGCCTCGACAATTTAGCTGTGTGTTGTTCTCCATGTGTTCAATTTCTTGCCTTCTGCCCCACATTCCACACCGAATCTTCCGGCATCTGGACACGGACATCTAACCGGCAGCCTTCAGGAATATCACACGGTTCGCCATCGGTATAGTATACCTTTTCCCCATCCACGATTTCCTTTATCCGCCTGTTCTGGAACCGTTTGGGTAAATGGGTATGCAAAGGGCTTCACTGAGACAACATCAAATTTGATATTAAATCTTTATTTATCAACGTGATGTGAATCATTTACGATACAAAAGATAAAATTGAGACAACATAAAATAGGCTTGGTTGTCTCAATTTTCAGATATTAATCATTATAAAACAATGTGTTAAGTCGGTTGAGACAACCGAGACAACCGAGACAACACCGGTTGCTTAACTTATATATAAAGAAAAAAATTATGAAAATTAATTTGGTGTTCTTGGCGCAAAAATATGAGTTAGTGACTGACGACGAATATCGTCGGTAGTGAGAGGTCAGTACGCTAAACGTTCCGACCTTGTGAGGGGTGACGACGAATTTCGTCGGAACCTATGGAGCGATTGAAGAGACAGCCAACTGACAGCCCTGCCAGTAAGAAGCCTTTCCCGTAACAGCGATCACCTGACCTTTCCGCAATAGCATGACTGACAGCGCGACCTCATCAAAGCCCACGACTCGCAGCGGGTAATCATTGCGCTTTTCGCTCTGTACCTGCATGGTGGCAACTGCCATTACTTTACCTGTCTGGCACTTGATACGCTTCGGGGCTACGGTGATCTTGCCTGTGACTGTGGCGACTATCGAGGGGCTTTCTTCTTCGGTCTTCGTGTCATTTTCCACCGCTTGTAGATGATCTGGTTTTTCAACCATGATGATAATCAATAAGTTAAATCACTGCGAACGTAATACGTACGGAGTGACATTAAGTAACCCTGTGCTGGACGGCTTAAACTCAAGCCTACCTGCGTTGTTCTTTTGTGCGTCTCTTAAAGATACGTACAAATTCTGTGAGTCAGTATTACTGCCTTGCAAAGTTTGTGAGTAACCAATAGTAACCCGCAAAGTTCGATTATTGGATTTTGCAGCGACGAAATTCGTCGGCACAAACTGACCCACTTTAAGAGGGTCAGTTCTTGTGCCGAGCTACGAGGCAGGCAACCCAAAATAATTGGGTCAGCTACACTATGACCAAACGCCAAATATGGCTTCTGATTAGATATCAATAAGTTATTACCTAAGCCCGAATTCGGGCTTTGCTCTGCTATCAGGCTGACAGTTAGTCACTGAATTACATACGGGATAATCCCGCATGTACATAAGCAAAAAGGTATGGTGGAAATCACCATACCCAAGGTGTGATATCACATCTTGAAGATGGTGGTGATTTCCCGATTTGAAATCGGAAAATTGTTTGTCTGATTCCAATATGCTAAAGGGCAGATTTCTGTTCTATAGTGATAGTCACTTTAATATTCTGTACAATGTATCTGTGTTCGAATCCTGAGTTAGCGGAAAAAGAAGGAGTCGAACAAAATTGATTTATTTTTCTCAACTGTCCATTTTTACTCACTAAATTTTCATGTGTATAGTGACGTGTGTAGTTTTATTTTAATAATTAATATTTTTATTTAAAATCAATGGATTAATTGCTTTGTTCGAATCTCTCCTCCGGATCTAAATTGACCAATGTAATTAACTGAATGCATTCGGTACATAGAAATTGGATGTTGGTAACTGTTTGTGATTTATAATCCGTATCCTGTCAATGATAAGTGTAGAAGCTGGCATGCATGCATGCATGCCACCACCATCAGCAATGCCTTTGGGCACCCCACTGATCCGCGTGTTAACCGAACTAAACAGTATGCTCTCATCGATATTCTGATCATCTCGATTTGTGCCGTGATCTGTGGTTGTGAAGGCTTCAATGCGATTGAAGAGTAAGGTAAATCCAAAGAAGATTGGTTTCGGGAATTTCTGGATCTTCCCAATGGCATACCCAGCCATGATACCTTTAGCGATGTGATAAACCGGCTTGATCCCCAAGAATTTGGGCACGCTTTTACCCTATGGGTGAACAGCTTAGCCAAAATATCCGATGACATTATCGCGTTGGATGGCAAAACTTTGCGGGAAACACTCGACAAAGCCAATGGCGTTCCTGCTCTCCATCTGGTCAGCGCCTGGTCAGTCGCGAATCAACTCTGCTTTGGTCAGGTGAAAGTCTCGGATAAATCGAATGAAATCACCGCGATCCCCAAGCTGCTGGCCTTGCTGGATATTGAAGGTTCTACCATCACGATAGACCCGTTTGCCCTGTTAGAATGGTTTTGATTACTTTTAAATATCCTGATAATGTGTAAATCCTTACTATTTTAGGTGAACCTATGATATTACGTACTGCATACTCAATTATTATTACCATCACATAGTTGGTGGGAATATGTAGTGCCAGATAAACCCGCCAGTTAAGCGGGTTTTTTATTGTATATAGAAAACCCCCTGCTAGGCAGGGGGTTCCGTAGAGCTTTCAGCTATAAAGCCGCTATAAAAACCCCTTTTGATTTGTTAAAACACCTTGCGGTCTGGCAACTG
>NZ_JBBMXH010000194.1:0-3285 GCF_037996725.1 Xenorhabdus entomophaga | reverse complement strand
AATCAATAGAATGCAAATGTCAGATTGCGATGCGCCTGTTAGGGCGCGGCTGGTAAGAGAGCCTTATAGGCGCATATGAAAAACCCCCGGCTATGCCGGGGGATACTTATTTATGTAGAGTTCTTTTTTACCGCAAGAAAATAAGGCCGACATAATGAACAAAGAAGATCTGTTGGCGATAGCCAATACAGCGATGCCATTTGGCAAGTATAAGGGGAGAATGCTGATTGATTTGCCAGAGGAATATTTGCTTTGGTTTGCCCGTAAGGGGGAGTTTCCGCAGGGAAAACTGGGCGCATTAATGGAAATGACCCTTGCGATCAAGATTGAAGGTTTGGATTCGCTGGTAAAGCCGTTGAAAAAATCCTAATCGTTAAAGAATCCTCTCATTTTTCAGCCAAAATTTTTGCACTCGTTATTGTTAAGGAGTGATGGTAGTCTCTTCATTACTTATTGCATCGCATTAATATCTCACGTGATTAACTGAAATTAATATCTGGTTTTGCCATATTTAATGGATCAAACGTTATTCACGTGGAGAACCACAATGAACTATTTTGACGGAAAAATTGCAATTGTAACGGGAGCGACAACGGGCGTAGGGGAAGGGATTGCTGAGGAATTATTTCATCGGGGAGCGACGGTGGTTATTACCGGACGTCAATTTTCCCGCGCCAGACAGACAGCACAGCGGATAGATCCGACAGGGCAATATGTTATCCCAATGGAAGCGGATGTCAGGGATCATCTTTCAATCAAGGCGTTGATTGACAATACAGTAGAACAGTTCGGTGGATTGCATATGCTGGTTAATAATGCTGGCATTACGGGGCCGCATGGCATCAATATTTGTGATTGCTCCATTGATGACTGGAATGATGTGATTAACACCAATCTCAGCGGAACCTTTTTCGGACTGAAATACGGTATTCCTGCCATCATCCAAAGTGGGGGAGGGGCTATTGTTAACCTTTCTTCATCCAATGGCATTGTAGGTATTCCCGGAATAGCGCCTTACACAACCACTAAACATGGTGTACTTGGCTTAACACGTTCGGCTGCTTTGGAGTTTGCAGATAAAGGTGTCAGAATCAATGCGGTTGGGCCGGGTTATGTCAATACTCCGCATATGCAAACGTTATCCGCAGAAGTCCGGGAATGGATGGCAAGTACCCATCCGATGAAGCGTATGGCAACCAGAGAAGAAGTGGCGAAAACGGTAGCGTTCTTGCTATCAGACGAAAGCTCATTTACGACCGGGGCTTTTTACGCAATTGATGGCGGTTATACAGCCCAGTAAATTCAAAGAGAGAAGTTATTTTCACTCACCCCAGTTGCATAGTTATCTATGCTTCTGGGGTTTGTTTTCTTGCCGCCGCGCTGCATCTCGAAATTCATTGGATATAGACCCTTAATGCTATTTATACTGCCAGTTTTTTAAATTTCATTCTTAATATCATTGAAAGTGTTATCGCATTTATGATTAATCCAAAAACAAGCCCATACCAGAAACCGATCAGACCCATTCTTTCAGTCATGAGATCAGTTAACCCTAATGTAAACCCCAAGGGGATCCCCACAAACCAATAACCTAAGATAGGAATATAGAAGACTATTTTGGTTTCATGTAATCCTCGAAAAATACCCGACATGATGGACTGAATAGCATCAAAGAAGTGGAAAATACATAAAAATAACGCAATGCCAACGGCTGTATTTATCACCAGAATATCATTTGTATATAAGCTAATAATAAATTCAGCATGTAAATAGAAAACAGCACACAATATAAAAGATATTAATGAAACTATAATTAAGGCCAAAACTCCAAAACGTAATGTTGATTGAATATCTTTTTTAGCGTTTAAGTAACTGATTTTCACTGTTGTTGCAGAGCAAAAACCACCACAAACGGTGAACATTATAGCCGATATAATGAATAAAATATTATTTGCAGCAATATGCACAGGGCCAAGAGTAGCAATACCAAATGCAATGATATCAATAAATATCATTTCAATAAAAAATGCTAACCCACTTGGAATACCAACAGCGAACACCTTCTTTAATTTTTCATTAAAGGTAAGAGATAATTTAAACTTGTATTTACCATATTCTTTCTTATACAAAAAATATCCAACAAGTAGCACTGCACTGAGTGTATTGACAACTGCTGTTGTTATCCCTGCTCCTACACCTCCCATTTCTGGCATGCCAAATTTACCAAAGATTAAAGCATAATTGAGTGGTATATTAATAACAAAAGACAAACTGGAGATATACATTGCAACTTTTGTATCTTCGAGTCCCTGCAACAGGGAACGAAATACATTGAATATCATTACTCCGGGAACACCAAATGCCATGGCAATGATATAACCTTCAGTGATATTAACAACAGTTTCATCAACACCAATGAATGATAGAATTTTAACCGCAGATAATAGGAAGATAATAATAGGTATCGATAAAATAAGTGAGGCAGATATGTAGTTATTCGTACACTCTTTTATGCCCTCGATATCATTATTAGATCTGTGTTCTGCAACATCAGCAGACAGCATAATAATAACGCCATAACCCAATATAAAGATAGGAAACCAAATGCTACTACCCAGAGATACAGCAGCCAGATCATTTGTTGAATAGTGGCCTGACATAATAACATCAACAGCACTCATTGCCGTTCTGGCAAGCTGCGTGATTATAATAGGGCCTGATAATACAAATAGATATCTCACGTCTCTTAACAAGGTTTTCTTTTGCATGTCTATCCTTATAAGGTTTATTTTATAATTTATCCTGCCTAAATTTAAAAATGAGAGAGTTATTACATGAAGTTGAATCCAATTTTTCGACTAATTATTTATTAATGGAAAAGATTGAAGAAAAGGCATTGATGATAAAAAGCGATTTTAAAATAGGTAAATATTTTTACGTTGGGAAAGAAAGTGTAACAAAATACAATGCTTAGGAACTAATAAAACTAATAGTAATTATCATCATAAAGCAGTATTCAATGCAATTCATTGATAGCCTTTTTTATTAAAATGTTAACTATGTCTAATTTTTGATAGGTTGGTTAGGTATTTATCTCAATAGGTTATTAATTTGCAAGCCGCACTACGATAGTAAGGAAATATGGCTTAAGGTATATTGATTGTAATTTGTTCTTTTATATAACTTTTCAAAATGGTAGGAGTGTCAAAGAAACTCAGTCCAAATTTTGCGAGTTTTGATTTTCCAGAAACAAAAAGGCAAAAAAGAGGACTGAGTTATGCTTAT
>NZ_JBBMXH010000193.1:0-3602 GCF_037996725.1 Xenorhabdus entomophaga | reverse complement strand
GGAAAAAGGCAAACTGTCTGAGCAGGTGGACACCCTGAACGGCAAGCTCGGTGAGCTGGATAGCCTGAAAACCGCACTGGAAGACGAACTGGCGGGGCTGAAACGTCCGGCGGGCAGCGGCAACAACCCTGCCACCAGTGAACACAAGGCGGCATTCACCCAGTTTATCCGCAAGGGTAAGGAAGATGGGTTGTCTGAGCTGGAACAAAAGGCCATGCAGACCACGACCGATCCCGATGGCGGCTATGCGGTGCCGGAAGAGCTGGACCGCAACATTATCAGCGCCCTGAAAGATGAGGTGGTGATGCGTCAGGAATGCAGCGTGATAACGCTGGGGACGCCGGAGTATAAGAAGCTGGTCAATCAGGGCGGAACGACCAGCGGCTGGGTGGGGGAAACCGATAAGCGCGAGGAAACCGCCACCTCACAGCTCGGCGTGATTGAGCCGGTCTGGGGGGAGATTTACGGCAACCCCGCCGCGACCCAGCGTATGCTGGATGATGCCTTCTTTGATGTGGAAGCGTTTATCACCGCTGAACTGGCACAGGAATTTGCGGAGAAGGAAGAGGCGGCATTTACCCACGGTGACGGCAGCAAGAAACCCAAAGGGTTACTGGCTTTTGGCTCGGATGACAAGGTGGACAAAGACCGCGAATGGGGCACCCTGCAACACCTGCTGCTGAAAAAACCCGCCGAGATCACGGCAGACGAAATCATGCAGCTGATCTACACCCTGCGCAAGCCGTACCGCACCGGGGCGAAGTTCATGATGAACAACAACCTGTTGTTTAAGGTCCGCACCCTGAAAGACAGTCAAGGCAACTACCTGTGGCAGCCGGGCTTGCAGTTGGGTCAGCCTTCCGCCTTGCTGGGTTACGGCATTGCGGAGAATGAGCAGTTTGCGGACTTAGCGCCGGATGCGGTGCCGGTGGCCTTTGGCAACTTCAAACGTTGCTACAGCATACTGGACCGTATCGGTGTTCGCATGTTGCGCGACCCGTACACCAAAAAACCGTTTGTGCAGTTCTACACCACCAAACGTGTTGGGTCGATGCTGGTTGACAGTCACGCCGTGAAGTTGCTGAAAGGCGCTGCGGGCAGTAAGTAATCTTCGGGCGGCCTGTGTGCCGCCTTATTAGCGGAGGGAATATGCCATTACCGACGATTGAAGAGCTGCGGTTGCAGTGCCGGATAGATTCGGATGAGGAAGATGCGTTGTTACAAGCCTATCTGGAAGCCGCCAGAGAAAAGGCGGCCAATTACCTGAACCGCAATGTTTATGAAGAAAGTATCCCTGACACCGATCCCAACGGAATACGGATAACCCCTATTATTAAACTGGCCTTAATGCTGGCCGTGGGGTTCTGGTATGAAACCCGTGATCCGAAGCGGTTACCGCCCGGATTCAGGGATTTGCTGGACGATTACCGGATACGGTCGATTTAGGAGGGACCATGCTGGCGAATGAAATGAATAAGCGCATCAAATTGTTTCGCCCCGTTATCACACAGGACGAACTGGGCGCTGAGATCACTCAATCTGAATACGTCACCACCGTCTGGGCAAAAGCCGAGGCGATGTCTAACCGCAAAATCCGCACCGCTGACCAGCAACAAGTGATCGAGGTGCAACAGTTCACTGTCAGGCCCAGAAAGGACATTGAACCCCCTTGGCTGATTGAACACCAAGGACGGCTGTTTACCGTGCGCGCCATAGACCGCAACCGGGCCGACCGGACCCTGATCACCACGGAGGCGGATGTACGCCATGATAGAGCCTGACATTCAAGCTGATTTAGCGCGGTTAACCGGGTTACCGGTCTACCCGCTGATATTGCCGTCCGGCATACTGGAAGGGGTCACCTACCAGCGTATCAGTGACCCCAAATTCAATACCGGGCTGGCATCTACCCGATTGATAGCCGCCCGCTTTCAGATAAGCCTGATCCTGCATGACTATGCACAAGCGCTCAAACTGGAAGCCAAAATCCGTTCAGCGTGGGAGTCGGTGCAGCACGGGTTTATCGGTCACTATCCGGTGCAGGCCGTATCACGCGGCCCGCTGCACCAAGAGGCCGATGAGGAGACGAAAAACCGCAAGCGCTACCGCATCACCCGTGATTTTGTCCTGACTTTTGCGGAGGCAGCCGATGATTAGCGCCAACCTGTCCGGGCTGGAGGAGCTGGGGCGCCGGTTACAGGCACTGGAAACTGATCTCCAGACCCAAATCCTGCGCAAGGCCGGAAAAGCCGCGATGGGCATCGTGAAAGAAGATATGGAAACCCATGCGGGGTACGACGAAAAAAGTGACGGCCCCCACTTGCGGGACAATATCAAAATTCGTTCCACAAAATCCAAGAAGTACAAAGGCGGGGTGATGATCACGGTCGGCCCCACTAAACCCCATCGCATGAAAGCACTGGCGCAGGAAATGGGCACCATCAAACAGGTGCCACAGCCGTTTATCCGTCCGGCGCTGGATTACAACAAAACCGCCGTCGTTAAGGTGCTCGCGCAGGAAATCCGCGACGCCCTGTCCGATTACAGTCAATAGGAGTCAAACACCATGGCCACATCCTCACCTGAGTATGCCGTCCTGCCTGCGGGCACCCTCGTGAAGTTCGGCAAGCCCGGCGACACGGTGGATCAAATGAAAGCGCTGATTAACTGTAAGGCGCTGGGGGCCACCGGGTTAACCGGCAGTTTTATCGACTGCACCACCCTGAGGGACACCAACAAACAGTTTATTTCCGATATGCCGGAAGGCCCGGAAAAGTCACTGGGATTTATTGATGACCCGGAAAACGCTGATTTTACCGCCTTCCTCAACGCCGCCGAGCAGCGTGAAACCGTCCAGTTTTACATTGCCCTGCCGAATAAGCGCACCGCCACCATGATATTAGCGCTGTCCGGCTGGGAAATGAACGACATCAACGCCCCGGCCAGTGAAGTCATTCAAATCACGGTCAAGGGCAAACAGAATAACCTCGTCTGGGGTATCGCCACCCCGAAAACAGGAGTCACCCAATGAAAGCACTGAAAGCCGCCTTGTTAACCCCACGCCCCCATGTGAAAGAAGTGGAGCTTTTTGGCACCCAAGTGAACCTGCGCCGCATGACAGCGGCCGAACTGATGAATCTGGAAGAGTCGGTGGACAAACTCAGTGACACAGGAAGCGGGCGGGAAGCTTCTCGTCTGAACATCCAAAGGGTGCTGGACTGTCTGGTGGATGACAAAGGGAAACCCATTCCGGCGGGCGATCTGCCGACGGTCGATGAACTGATGGACACACACGACAGTGCCACCCTGATTGAAGCCATCCAGACCGTGAAGCGCCACGCCGTCGGCACACTGGAGGACGCCGAAAAAAACTGATGAATTCGCCGACGCTGCATTTTGCTTTTGCGCTTGCGGAGCAGCTCGGCGAAACCGACCCCTATCGTATTCTGTCCCTGCCTGCCGCCACCCTCAATGAATGGCAGGCCTATTATCGGCTGAAAAACCGCCAACAGCCGGTTGAACCCGCCCCGGTTGCGTCTGCGCCTGCCCACGGTGATACCGTACAGGCGCAGTGTGCCGCCGTCATGAAACTATTAGGTTAA
>NZ_JBBMXH010000192.1:0-3627 GCF_037996725.1 Xenorhabdus entomophaga | reverse complement strand
TATGTGGCAGCTCATCAAAAGAGTTAAGATTTTCTTGAATGCCGCTTCAGCAAATAGTTGGAAAGGAATAGGAAATATGAAATTCTCATAATTATGAAAAGTTATATATCACCTTACGGATTGCGAGTGCATTATTGGAAGAGAAATTTCCATTGACCTGTAATTCATAGATATCACGGCTATCAGGCCGTTTCATCAACCAATTGGCCGTACCACTTTCTTGATGGGTATAGGTCAGGCAATTATGGTCGAGAAGATCTTCCGCAGACTGTGGTTGAGGATGTTTTTCCAGATAAGCAGGAGAACAGACAATCTGATTTCCTTGGCATGTTGATAAAGTTCCCGTCCATTTTCAGTTAAGGCGAGACTGCGCGTAGTACGATATAAAAGGCGAGCGCCAAGAGATTTTTCCAAACGCCCAATACGTTTACTGATGACTGAACTGGTGATGCCCGCGCTTTCTGCCGCTTTACTAAAAGACCCACAGTCAACAATCAAAGCAAACAAGATCAAATCGTTTGCATATTCATGGGTAGATAACATAAATTATTTATACTTCAAAATTCGTTTGAGGCGGACAGTGTAAACTCTCCAAATAATAAATCAAACCTTTCACCATCAAATAAAAATATCAAACAGCTCACATGCCAGAGTATGTGAGCCAAAAAATAAAAACCTATTTTTACGCGTTGTCAGAATATAAAACTTATTTTGCATTTTTTTATTTATTGTTTTATCCAACATTATTAGGTTCTTCAAGGCTAACAATAAAATTATCAAAATAAGCATATTGTTCTACTGGTGGTGCCCAATCCAATGTAGAGCCGCCAAAAAATGAACTCCATTTTATCGCATCAATAAAAACATTATTTTCATTTCTCAATTTAATATCATTCAGTCTTAATACTTCCTGATTATCAACATATTGTATATAGATACCATCACGTTTACCAATACTATTCAGCTTGACATATTGTGTTAGTGTATACCAAATTCCTTTCTTTAAAGAGGTATTTAATTTAACGTAATCACCACACCGGGATTCTTTTTCTGGATAATAAAGATAACCAAATAACTCCCCTTCTTTTCTCCACATTAAGCGACTACTAAAACCATCAAAACTATCATTATCGACGCATCCTGAAGGGTGATCTCCGCCAGACAAACCCGGCAATTTTCCACCTTTAACCCACATAAAATCCTTACTGAACATCACATTATATTGCAACCATAATGCTTCATGCTTACCTTTTATTGGTGCATTGAATGAGGTTCCGGCCTTAGAATAAACTGTATTGGCAAGATAAGTGAGTTCTAATACTTTGTTCTGATCACCTTGCGGATCAATAACAATATTTAACCGACCTTGATTAAGCCCAGATGATAAAGTAGGTGAGATTCCCCAATCAGATTTAAAATCTTTAGGTGTGTATTTTCCTACTTTATGCTCAAAATCCACATTAATTAAATCATTATTATTAGCATTGGAAACAGAGGATGAATGCATTGGTGCCATAATTGACTCCTTATATAGGATACATTTTTATTTCCACATAAGCCCCTAAAACAACAAAAGTTAAATTCAATAAGAATACCATTTCTCTAAAAACATATTTTCATATTGTCTCTGTTTTAAATCAGAGTCAAACTCTATAATCACCCTTCTCTATTTAAAATAACTCATTGGTCTTTTATATTTAATATGCACAATCACCTAACCCCCAGATTAAGCCTAATAAACTGGAGGTTCAGGAAAACACCACCTTTCTATTCTGAATCTGATACCATGGTTTTTAGAGCATCATAAACAGGTAACAGGCGAGTGAAACCATCTCTATCAAGAAAATGACCACTATTATCAACATTAATAACTTTAGTCTGCAACGAATGAGCCAAAGCATGGGACGACTGTGGTGAAACAATTTCATCATTAGAAGAAATGATCGAAACACGATGTTCTGTCATTCCACATAAAAAAGTATAATCCAATGGCTCGCCAGTAAAAGAATCCAACTCTGGTAAAGTTGTTTGAGAAGAATCAAAGCCAGAAACCAAAATATATCCACCAATATAAGGGGATATCGCTCTTATCGCCTCCAAATGCCGCAATATAGTGATACAACCGAGACTATGACCAATAAAAATCGTATCGTTATCTGCCGTTGGTACGATATCCATCAGCATATCAGCCCATGCTTCAGGTTGAGGTGCTGATGATTCAGGCATCGCAGGTACACTCACTTCTGCACCTTGTTCAGTTAACGTTTCCTTTAACCAAGAAAACCAATTTGATGAAGGTGATGCTGTATATCCATGAACAACAATTATTTTTTTACCAGTAAACAAATCGTGTCTGCTCGTCATTGCTATTGTCATTGATCTTACCCTACTGAAAAATTCATCCATTAATGGAGATAAAACAGTTTATTATTAATAACTTGTGACTGATATAAGTCAATATTATTCCTCTTTATGGCTGATTAAAATAAATACAAATTGGTCAACGTACTCCCAAAAGGAGGTTGACCATATAAAATTAAAAACCTTTGTACCAAAAACACTAATATTCAATACGATAAACTTGACTAATAAATTGACTGTTTTAACCTTGGCATTGTGACAACCTCCTTGTTTGGCATGACATAATAAATTATTAATATCAATCAGTTAAATAACACCCCTAAAACAATATCAGAAATAACAAGCCTAATTTTGCCTTACCAGCTCTCTGGCTTGTTTTTCAAGCCAAGAGATCACTTCATCATTATTAAACAAATAAAAATGCCCTCCCGTAAAAACCTGTTGCTTTATTGGCGCAGGCAGTACCCGCTCCCATTCCGCTAATCGAGAAACAGGCACTCTTTTATCTTGACGGCCTCCTATGACGTAAATTTGAGCATTTAGTTTTACTTTGGGAAATTTAGACAAAGAATCCAGTAAAATCAGATCATTTCTCATTGTTTCAATTACGTAGCTACGTAATTCAGGGTTAACTAAGACGTCTGAAGGCGTTCCCCCACATTGTTCAAGTATGTTCAATACATAATTATCAGAATATTCCTCATGTGGCTTATTTTTCAAATCCGCAGGATCAGCGCAGCCACGGGCTGAAATAACAAGACCTAACTTTCTTTCAGGCGCTTCATTTTCAAGCCTATAAGCAAGTTGATAGGCAAGTTCTGCTCCCATACTGTGTCCGAATAAAAGTAAAGGTTTATCCTCTCCTAACCTCAAATTCTTTACCGAAGCAAGGATATCGGACAGTACACTTTCAGCATCTGTTTGAAAAGACACAGAAGCACGAGTTCCTCTACCTGCAAGCTCAAGACAATAGACCTCAATAAATTCCGGCAATTTGCGAGCCAATTCCACATAAGAAAAACAAGAGCCTCCGGCATGGTGTAGAAATATCAACTGCATTCCAGCTTCAGGTCTTTTAATCACAGGAAATAAAACTGAATTAAACAAAATCAAGTTCCTCTAGTTGTATAAATGGGGCGTTTCAAAAGAAGATAAACTTAACTACCACCTACTGAAGTAGGTGGGTTAGCACACTTCGGTGCCGACGACTGAAAGTCGTCGAACCACGCACCTCGTAAACGCGCATAGGTCAAAACATTAAAGTCA
>NZ_JBBMXH010000191.1:0-3690 GCF_037996725.1 Xenorhabdus entomophaga | reverse complement strand
CAGAAAGTCGAGGACAAGCATGGCCCGCTGCCCTGTACGCTTGAGACGCTGGCGAATACCCTGAAAAAACAGGGGCTAACCTATAAACGGGCCCGCCTGTCTTTAAAAAAATGCAATGAAGCGGAGTTTGCTGAAAAAGCCGCCTTGCTGAATAAAACTAAGGTGGGCGCGCGGTCGGGTCATTACTGGCTGGTCTATCTACTTTATTTGAAAGTTATGGTCGCCAATTTGCAGTTAATTTCTCTTGAGGACTTATCCCCGCCCCGCCGCCAGAATGTATCATTAATTTTAAAAAAAAGAATCAACTGAATTAATTCGTATTAAATGGCCCCAAAAAGGAGGGGATAATAAAAAATTTCTTATAAATTCCTTCTTACTAAATCGACAAACCCGATTTATAACGAGCCTTGCCCCATTCCAAGCGCCACAACACCGTTACCATAACACCGCATAATTTTTATCGGTGATCCAGAGGAATAGGCTGTTAATAAAAGCGTATAGGCAGCCCGTGCATTTTGGGCGGCCACCATATCATCTGGAAGTATTTTATTGTGTTTACTGCTAATGTAATTATAAAAAGAGAGTGTTAATGCTTCTTTTGAACCTTTGGGTAAAAAATTGAAAGTAACGCTGCCACCATTATCATTGTCTACCCCAAGATATATGGCTTGAACATATCCTGTTTTTTTATTGTTTGCATCACAATTCCCTGCATAGGCATAAGAATAACCCGGTATAACCATAATAATAAAGAGGCTAATTAAAAACTTAATTTTCATATTATATTCCTTTAGATTTTAATAAATTATCTATCAAAATGGCGTCGCCATGCTAAATAGTATGTCATACGCCTGAACAGTTGCCGGACAGACTGATATGTGTAATTAAAAGGCTACAAAAAATAAGGTTAAACTAAACTTAATATGATTGAATCCCATATTAAAATGCTATGCAGAAACTTTTATCATAAAGTGATGTGTGAAAACAAATTAATTTAATTTAACTGAATTTGTTTTTACATAATACATTCCTCTCTTTCATTGTGATATTGACGATACGCCCTGAGTTATCAGGGTGATGAGAGCGTTATCTTTTGCAACAGGGGATATCCGTTGATTTTCATTACCTTCTGGTTTTGCCAAATTTTGTCAAAATTTGACTGACGGCCACCGGGTCGGCACTGCTGCACTGACCGAAAAATTGCTTGCGCAGATTGAACGTTTTCCCCAGATTAAAACGATGACGTTTCTTAAAGGGGTTCTGTTGCATTGACAGAGAAAGTCTAAGTAAATGCAGGGCAAACGGGTCTAAATTAACCAACGCGATTAACTGAGTACATTCGGTACAGAGAAATAGGATTGATCGTTGTTTGTGATTTATCATCGTTTTTCTGTCAACAATAACCGTTTATTTTAGATAGAAAAAAGGCTTCATTTGTGATCTGATAATTGTCACCCAATAAACCATCAGAAATACGGATGAAACCTGTGACGATTATCGCTATTACCCCGAGCAATTTGAGCAGATACGTCCCCTGTTTGCATAGGATTGTGCTGTGTATACAAATAAAACGCATAGTAACGTAAGGAATTTTAAAATTCTCATTAAGGATTCCTACGTTCATATTAAAATAACAGTGTTTGATAAATGGGTATCAGTGACTGTGTTATAGGGTAAAAGATACGGGGTTTTTCTTTGCAGCTCGCCGAAAATACAACATTTCTTTTAGGTCGAAATGAAGTTAAACCACCACATGCATTCTCCATATCTATCGCGCTTAATTCTAATTCTGATGGCGCAATATCATCATAGTTTAACCGTCTGCCCAATTGCTGACGTAGCCGGAAAAAATAGTGATCATCCTCTGTCATTACTGGCACTCTGGCATCTGATTGTTCCTGTTCAAGTGCTGCTGTCATTGCTACAGCAAGAAAATTTCTAGGATTTGATGTATCTAATTTTATTTGTTTTTCTTTTTCACTTTCCAGATCAAGTGATCCAGGGTGAGTTAGACCTAAAGCATGCCCAAACTCATGAATTATGGTTTGATAAACTACTATTTTTGCAGCGTGAGGTTCTGTATAATGCTCATTCAGAGTTCTTCTAATGGTATTGAAAGTGTCTCTTGGATAAGAAAATGTATTCGTTAGATACATTCCCGGTCTGTTAAACTCTGGACTTGTATAATGCTCTAGGATGTCAGTCGGCAAAACTAACGTTGTCTGAGCAAGATCCACACCCAAACTAGTCTGTTGTGAATTATTTGCCCTAGAAATTTGAAAATCAGTTTGACCGGGTAATCCCTGGGGGACTTCGGTAAGGCGAATGGGACTCCCCCTCGCTATAAGGCGTTGATTCCACATGTCTGCCGCATTTCTCACTAATGGTGCAACATCAACATTAATGTTTCTTGTTGTTCCATCATCATTATCAATGGAAACTCTCACTGACCCTATATTTTCATCTATTGTATATCTTAAATTATTATTAAAAAAACCAGCGGGATTATAGATTTGATTGCTAATGGCTATAGAGCAAACGTGCCTATTTTGATTTGAGTAAGCCGCTGGATCATAGCCAAAAGAATTAAATATTGCTAATGATAAGATCATACAAATAAATTTCATTTTAGACTCCATTACATAATATTTCATTGTTTCTACTGATATTTTTTTGCCTTTTTTGATTATTAATCCTCAGGGTATTTAGATAGGAGTTTATGAGGCTGCAAATGGCATGGGCAGGGATGGCTAAACCGATATTATCCCCGTCTCGCCGCCAGAATGTATCATTAATTTTAAAAAAAGAATCAACTGAATTAATTCGTATTAAATGGCCCCAAAAAGGAGGGAATAATAAAAAATTTCTTATAAATTCCTTCTTACTAAATCGACAAACCCGATTTATAACGAGCCTTGCCCCATTCCAAGCGCCACAACACCGTTACCATAACACCGCATAATTTTTATCGGTGATCCAGAGGAATAGGCTGTTAATAAAAGCGTATAGGCAGCCCGTGCATTTTGGGCGGCCACCATATCATCTGGAAGTATTATATTTTCTTTACTGCTAATGTAATTATAAAAAGAGAGTGTTAATGCTTCTTTTGAACCTTTGGGTAAAAATTTGAAAGTAACGCTGCCACCATTATCATTGTCTACCCCAAGATATATGGCTTGAACATATCCTGTTTTTTTATTGTTTGCATCACAATTCCCTGCATAGGCATAAGAATAACCCGGTATAACCATAATAATAAAGAGGCTAATTAAAAACTTAATTTTCATATTATATTCCTTTAGATTTTAATAAATTATCTATCAAAATGGCGTCGCCATGCTAAATAGTATGTCATACGCCTGAACAGTTGCCGGACAGACTGATATGTGTAATTAAAAGGCTACAAAAAATAAGGTTAAACTAAACTTAATATGATTGAATCCCATATTCAAATGCTATGCAGAAACTTTTATCATAAAGTGATATGTAAAAACAAATTAATTTAATTTAAGTTGATCGGATAAATGATCTGCATTGGTGTTATAATCGGTCATCCGATGGCTTACCGCCTGTTCTTTTGAAATCGAATATCACACTGTCTGAAGCTGAACGTATTACATTACAACAACTTGCCCTGAATCACAGACACCGGGACATCCGTACGCGAGGAACGGGTTTGCTCATGCTTGC
>NZ_JBBMXH010000190.1:0-3718 GCF_037996725.1 Xenorhabdus entomophaga | reverse complement strand
TTGTTTATGCATATCAGGCTACTATTTCGGGTGTGAGAGCTGTGAAATTTATCACAGTTGACTCCCACCTTTTAATATCTCACCTGTTGCACTTAATATGTTAACTCAGCATTAAATTTCATAATACTACGAAAAATCATACCCTTCTAGCCATTCAATTTATTCCAGTAAGAATATTTTATGAAATTTAAATATTATTTTTCAATAAGATAAATATAACTCCCCTCTTCCCAATATAACTTGGCACGGCTTTCGCAATAACACAGGAAGAATACATGTTGATTCATTCCAAAATAACATTGAACTAGGAGCTGTTATGCCAAAAGTTGATATCGAACAATATAAAGATGGCGATTTTCTCGTTGATTATGAAGAGAAAGTATTTGAGGACGTCAAAGCTCTGCCGGGTGAAAAAGCATTAGTGACTTTCCATACCGTTGCGTTTGAAGGATCAATCGGCCTGATCAATGTATTGCAGGCAAAGCGTCTATTACGCAAAGGTTTTGAAACCAAAATATTGCTTTATGGCCCAGGTGTGCAGTTAGGTGTACAGCGCGGCTTTCCAACTTTAGGTGCGGAAGCTTTTCCGGGTCATTTAGCCGTCAATAATCAATTGAAAGCCTTTATGGAAGAAGGTGGTGAAGTTTATGCCTGCCGTTTTGCGCTGCAATCGATGTATGGTCAGACCGAAAAAGCGCTTATTCCGGGAATTCGCCCGATTAATCCACTGGATGTGATGGATTTGAAACTGCTGATGCGTCGTGACAATGCCTTAATCATTGATACCTGGACTGTTTAAGTAAGTCTTAACTATAAGGGAAATAAGACATGAACAGAATCATTAAAGCCGCCGCAGTGCAATGCAGCCCGGTACTTTATAGCCAATCCGCAACCGTAAAAAAAATCTGTAACATTATTTTAGAGCTTGGAAAACAAGGGGTGCAGTTCGCCGTTTTTCCTGAGACCGTCGTGCCTTATTACCCTTATTTTTCCTTTGTCCAATCCCCACTTGCCATGGGTAAAGAACATTTAAAACTGTTGAATGAATCCGTGGTTGTGCCTTCCGAAGCAACCTCAGCTATTGGTCAGGCCTGTCTTGAGGCCAACATAGTGGTGTCGATCGGCATTAATGAACGTTCAGGCGGTACGATTTATAACGCACAATTGTTATTCGATGCTGATGGTTCAATTATTCAGCATCGCCGCAAAATCACCCCAACTTACCATGAACGAATGGTATGGGGGCAAGGTGATGGCAGCGGTCTGCGTGCCATTGATTCTGCGGTGGGACGTGTTGGTTCGCTGGCATGTTGGGAACATTACAACCCACTGGCTCGTTTTGCCTTGATGGCAGATGGTGAGCAAATTCATGCTGCCATGTTTCCTGGTTCGTTGGTAGGACAAGTATTTGCCGATCAAATCAGCGCAACTATTCAACATCACGCTCTGGAATCTGGCTGTTTTGTGGTCAACGCCACTGCATGGCTGCACCCCGAACAGCAACAGCAAATTATGCAAGATACCGGCTGTCACATCGCACCTATTTCAGGAGGATGTTTCACCGCCATTATTTCCCCCGAAGGCAAGTTTTTAGCTGAGCCGCTCACGCAAGGTGAAGGTTATTGCATTGCCGAGCTGGATTTCAGCTTGATTGATAAACGCAAACGCATGATGGATTCGGTTGGGCATTACAGCCGCCCCGAATTATTCAGCTTATTGATTGATCGTCGCCCAACACGTGTATTGCACGAACTGAAAGTTGAAACACCAGAGCAAACTCATCCCGAAAATGCTCAAAATTTAATGAAGCACATGTCTGAACCGCATTGATTAAACACCAATAATAGGGAATCAGGATGTCTACAATACAATTATTGACCGATTTGCAATGTCATGGCCTGAAATGGGAAGGCGAGTTTGGCTTATCCCGCAAAGGGGGCGCAGGGCCAAGCGATCATAAGGCACTGAGCCTTAACGGGCAGACCATGATGATCCCGGTGCGGAACCTTGTGGCACAAGATTCACCCTACACCGCAAAGTCTGAACCGAACTCCGACAAGGTGACCGTTTTTAAAAACCGAACTCCTGTAGCAACTTTAACTGCACCAGCACGACCACGCTTTTATGATTTAAAAACGGTCGAAGGTATTGCCTATGAGCAAATTGCAACCTTACATAGCCATGATGTGTTGGCAACGACTGTGTTACAGCATTGCATTCGGATGAATGACAAGGCAACGGCATGCCAATTCTGTTCAATTGATCAGTCTATAAAAAATGGGCAAACGTTGATTCGTAAGCACCCGAAACAGTTGGCAGAAGTCGCCAAAGCAGCCGTTGAGCTGGATGGTGTCAAGCAAATGGTGATCACCACGGGCACACCAAATACGGCAGATCGTGGTGCCAAAATTTTATATGACTCGGTTAAAGCCATTAAGGCTCAAGTCGATTTGCCAATACAGGTACAGTGTGAACCTCCCGATGATTTTGCATGGTTTCAGCGTTTAAAGGATGCGGGCGCTGTGTCGATCGGGATGCACCTTGAAGCCGTAAATGAACGTGTACGGCAGAAGATTATGCCCGGCAAAGCCGAAGTCTCATTGGAAACATATTTTGCCGCCTTTGAAGCAGCCGTTGCGGTGTTCGGCCGGGGACAAGTCAGTACCTACATTCTGGCAGGTTTGGGTGACACCGAATTAGAAATCGTAGAGATGAGTGCCAGACTCACGAAAATTGGGGTGTATCCGTTTGTCGTACCATTTGTGCCGATTCAAGGAACTCCATTGGAACATCATCCTAAACCTGATCCGGCTTTTATGCGGTCGCTTTATCCGAAAATCGGGCAACAACTCAAACTACATGGTTTGAACTCGGAAAATACACAGGCGGGCTGTGCCAAGTGTGGCGCCTGCTCTTCGCTGAAAGCGTATGAATAAGGGGAATGTGGTATGGAGCTTCGCTATTCCTGGCTTCTTCAGCTAAATGCAGGAATGAAAAAATCTCTTGCCGATAACATTGTTATCAAGATTGTGTCGGAAGATTGGGAATTTCACCAATATTATCGTTTACGTGAAGCGACCTTTCGCGATGAACAGAAAATCTTAAAAGAAGATCGTGATGAACACGATTTTAAAGCATTAGGCATTATTGCCATCGGCAAAATGTCTGGTGAGCATGAGCGTGTGATTGGCGCCGTGCGGATCTTCCCTGATGGAGAACAAACATGGTATGGCGGGCGTTTATGCGTTGACCCTTTATATCGACGTCACCACACCATTGGCAAGGCATTAATCAATGCCGCGGTATCAACCGCCAAAAACTTAGGATGCCGTACTTTCTTAGCCACTGTGCAAAGCCAGAATGAACGCTATTTCCAAAGGTTGTATTGGGATAGTTTGCGTCAATTGATCATTGCCAATATTCCACATGTATTGATGCAGGCTCAGATTGAAAACTATCCGTTACAGCATATCCCGATGCAAATCTGTATGCAGAAGAATATACAGAAGGAAGCGTGCTGATGAAGCTCAATCAATTACTCGAAAAACTGAAACATACACCTGCAATGCAGTCCAAGCAGGCAATTGCTCACTGTTTTTCAACTAATATATAGCAGAATCAACATAACCTGACACATTCGATGTGCTCGGTGAACAACTCATCAACTGAACATCTTTTTTGTCTTCTTATCGCTTTTGCCCCACTCCATTTGTGTTCT
>NZ_JBBMXH010000189.1:0-3763 GCF_037996725.1 Xenorhabdus entomophaga | reverse complement strand
TCAGTTCCTTCATGGTGGTGGGCTTAATCAGTTTTTCGTAGTAAGTCCCCAAGAACGGCGCAAAGGGTGTGCCCGACAACCCAACTACGGGTATGTCACTGTCACGGATAAATTCCAGCATCCGCTTACGGCGCAAGTGCGCCTCGTCAATGATTAACAAGTCGATATTGTCAGGAAACTCACGGCGGATAATGGTATCGGCTGACGCGATCTGAATGAGCAGTGTTGGGTCATAATTCGGGTGGTCACGCCAGACATAACTGATTTCATCTTCTGGCAGGCCATACTCAATAAAGCGGGTTGCCGTCTGGTCTACGAGGATCGTATACGGCACACAGAACATGACACGCTTTCCACGAGAGACATAACCGTCAGTGATAAAGGCCGCCAGTCCGGTCTTGCCTGAACCGGTTGGGCTGTACACCATGAAAGTACGGTGTTGTTTCCAGTACTGCCGCAACAGGCTTAAGCTGCGCTCCTGTGCAAAGTTGGGGGTAATTTCTAGCATGATGTTACTCCCTGTTTATTTTTCTGTGCTGCCGTGTGATAATTCGCGCAGGTAACCGCATCTGTATTACCTATCGCAAGAGCCTGAGCAGTTGCACCCTGCAAAGTTTGGCTGTTCAGTTTCTTGCACCCTCTTACATTTCCATTCTCATTTAACATTGATACCCTCACTTGAATAATTTCCACTGCCAGAGAAAAGGCCTTTTTATTTTTCCCATTTGGACGTCTAAGCGTCTGTGTGATTTTGATATCCCTATAGTGATCTATATATAAGATCTGAGTTCTTCCTTTGGCTGTGCCTTCCCTAACACCCCCTTTCAAAGATCACCCCCCTTACCCCCCTAGAAAGTTTTCCCCTCTTCCCCGATGTACTGCCTAACTGATACATGAATGTACTTATCAACGAGTACGCACTTAGAATTAAACTGGACATGTTGTTACTCCCATCGGCTCCGCTGTGTACCCCTGTGCCGCTCTCTCATACTTCGTGACAAATTCCCTGAGCCGGATATTTGCCGCCCGTCTGGCTGCATTGTCTTTGCGGTATGACACTGGCTCGTTATCCCATGCTGACTGATACACTTCTGAATACTGAGCAGTGATCTTCGCCCGTGTGCTTGCCCGCAGTTTTGCCAGCACCTCCTGAATCCATGTGCCATCGTCAGGGTAGAAATGCGATGGCATGGTGACCTTGGTGAAATTAGGAAACATTGTTGTGCTCTACGGGCGGTGGAAACACTTTAGGCAGATCGGGGCGTAGTTCGTGCTTGTACGGAATATCGGGGTTGATATGACAAAGAATCGCCACATCCTCTGGTACACCACGTTTTTTCCATTTACCCACTGCCTGACTGCTTCTTGGTTTACCTTTCCTTGGGAATGCATGGCCAATAGCGGCATTCGTTTTGTAAATATTTTTTAATATTTCATACAGATTCATTTGATGACCTACAATGTAACTATAGTATCAAATCAATCTATCAAAAAGAACCCAAAGTATCAATTAAAAATGCTACTTTAGTTTCCACCTACAGTGATGGAGAGTGATACATGAAAGACATAAAAACCGTAAAAGATGCGGCTAATCTTGCAGTGAGATTGCTCGAACGCAGAAAGAAGCTTGAGTTAACTCAGCAAGAGTTAGCTGATAGAGCAAAGGTAACAAGAGTAGCCATAAGCAAAGCAGAGCAGGGCTTAACAAAAACATTTAATGCGACTACGTTATTTAAGATAGCCAAGGCATTAAAAGTCGATCCTATTTGGTTGCAAACAGGCCAAGACATACAGTATGAAATCCCTGGGTTAGATGAACTATCAGGACACAAAACCGCAAATAATGTCGACCTACCTCCAGAGAATATATGTCCCTCAAGGCAACCTACATACAGATATAGATATCCAAAAATCAATTGGATACAAGCTGGGGCTTTTGCGCGTAATGGTGATGATTACAGTGTGTATGATATAGAAAATTGGTACGATTCAATCAAATGTGCCGGAGAACGAGGTTACTGGCTGGATGTGAAAGGTGACTCTATGACAGCCCCTTCTGGCATTACGTTCCCCGAAGGAATGAGTATCTTGGTTAATCCAGAAAAAGACCCATATCCGGGATGTTATGTCATAGCAGAAGTGAGGGATAGTGGTGAGGCAACATTTAAAAAGTATGTTGTAGATGTAGGAAGAGAATATCTCAAGCCTCTAAACCCAAGTTACCAGATGATAAAAATGGATGGCAGTATAGAAATTATTGGCGTTGTAGTAGATGCAAGATGGGATATTTTTTAGTTTACAATCAATAAGAACCGACGGAAGTCGGTTTTTTTTACCATAAAAAGAATCTAAAGTATCAAAATGGCTTGACACTGAAAGATACTATAGTTACATTGAGTCTAGAAACTAAAGTATCATTAAACGTCGAGTGAACATAAATCATGAAAACTTTTATCTTTGCAGCCATTGAGCGTTCCAACATGAAACAAACACGCCCTATATGTATTAAAGCTCAAGCGCACGATGAACAGGAAGCAAAAAGGTTATTGACTCCCACATATGTAATTTATGGCTGGATGGGTCAAATAGTTAATCGTAACTGAAATAAACAATTTAATTCTGAGGGTATAAATATGGATATCGAATTTATTAACGAATTGCGTGCATATCTAAAGCATCATCGCCAGTCTGCTGTTTATTATCGAAACAATGGTGATCATGCAATGCGTAAAATGAGCATTCAGCTAGCATTATCCAAGCGCCGTGGCATTCGAGAATTAGCTCACTATAGCTATTAACCAACTCCAGTTCATTTCAAATAAACAATATTAATTCTGAGGGTATAAAAATGAAAAAGCCAGTAACTAATATCAATAATACTTTGGTGACTGAGATAAACAATAACCAAATTAAAGGGCAGCAATCGCTACCCTGTGGCGACAAACCTTTTATTTACGCTGCTAATTTAAATCTTTATGAACTTATTGCATGGCTTCAAAATGAACTTAATACACTTAATCGCCGTGAAAGAGCACTTTGTATTGTATCGAAAGCAGTAGATTCATTGGAACTTGAAATTAATTCTCTTGTTGCTCATCAGCCTTTTTCAGAGTCCGTTCACCTGAACCAAGAATCCAATTTACTTTTAGATTCCAATCAATGCCAGATGCGTCTTTGTTCAGCTTTAAGCCATTTACGTAGTTTTGGGCTTTCTGAGGTAGATTTTCCGGGGCAAGGTCTTTCAGGAGAGCAAAAACAATCCATTCGAGCGGATTGGCTTCCAGTTCCCGAAGGGAAACTTGATACCGAGTAAACAGTAAATGCTTAAGAGCCTTGTCACCTCTTAACGGCTCAAATATTGTTGCATGCTGTTTTCGGTATTCATAGCTAACTATTTCAAGCAATAAAATTAAATAAGAATGTATTTTGGCGCTATCAGGATCATCCTTAGAAATCATGTTTTGGCTGGTGTAGAAGGCGCCATACGCGGGGAAAATAGCTTTTTGAATTTCGATAAATAAATTCGAATAAACGGACATAATACTTCCTTCTTAGTTTATGTAGGAGCTTTCAAAGATAACACTATTCAAAAGTAAAAATAAAAAGGTAAATCAGCATAATATGATCAAGGAGACAAAAATGTTAACTCTAGCTCGCCGCCCACAAGAAAAAATTATGATAGGTGACGATATCGTAATAACAGTATTAAGCATTCAAAGGAATCAAGTAAAAATCAGAATTGAAGCACCCAAAGAAATTCCTG
>NZ_JBBMXH010000188.1:0-3766 GCF_037996725.1 Xenorhabdus entomophaga | reverse complement strand
AAAACCTCGGTTTGGTAGAAACCCAAAAATTGGCGGCTGGGGCATGGTCAAAATCTATTGTTGGTCGGGTGAACAGTAGAGGGACATTTGCAAGCTGTAATAAACCCGGGACGTATCTCATTGCTATTGATGATTCTACAACTGTATCAGATTTTCCCAAAGTAAACGGTGTGCCAATTTATAGTTATGGCATGATGATTGTTACAGTAGGCGATCCATGTATTTCACAATTATATCTGTCACATCGCGGACATGTTGCTGTTCGGCAATCATGGAATTCAGGTGAAGAGTATCAAGAGTGGTTTGTTCAATATAGTTCCGCAAACAAGCCATCTGCAAACGATATTGGTGCGTTGCCTATCACTGGCGGGAAATTAAATGGAGCAATACAAGCTTCTGGCGTTGTAGCATCTCAAGGGGATGGAAGACAACATCTTGCACTGACTGATGATGATGGAAGACCACGAGCATGGATATATAAAGACAAAGGTGGTGATGGGATACACATAAATAATGGATACGATGGTGGTGGGGAATGGATTTTAAATAAAAATGGGGGCATATATTGCCCTGGTACAATAAGTTCTTATTTAGAACACACTATTAGACATGCTGGTTATGGCAGAATTAATTTTGTCCATCAAAACACTGGAGACTATATATTCTTAGAAACTACTAAGGATGGAAAAGGTATATATTTTGTCCAGCGAAATAAAAGTAACCAAAATCAATGGGTTTTAACTTTTCCTCAAAAGATGGGTGTTGTTGCTACAACTGATGATGTTGCTAATATTAGTAATATTCCTGTTGGTGTGCCTTTACCATGGCCACAAAATAAGCCACCTGCAGGGTATTTAATTTGTAATGGAGATCGTTTTGATAAAGCTAAATACCCTCAATTAGCATTAGCGTATCCATCCGGAGTACTACCTGATCTGCGAGGTGAATTTATTCGTGGCTTGGATGCAGGGCGTAATGTTGATTCAGGTAGGCAGGTACTATCGTGGCAAGGAGATGAATTTAAATCTCATAACCATGAATTTGAAGCCATAAGGAACGAGACGGGTAATTCAGTATGGGGAGACTTTTTTGGAACAGGTTCTGACCATGGAAGAAGAAAATATCCTGTCAGTAATAGTGGTGGTAAAGAAACTCGTCCCCGTAACGTCGCATTTTTATATATAGTTAGAGCTGCTTAAATAAAGTTTATTTATAAAAATATCATATTGATAACGTAGAATCCTCTGGGAGTGAAACTACCCCAGAGGATTAAATAGATTTTTTTAAATTAATGTGATAGACCTTCCTATTGGATAAGTATTACTCCAGCGTAATTTATAGTCTCGTGATGGTCTACCAAACGAAAATCTAACATTTTTGAACTCATTTTCTGATTTATATATATTGCTCCATATCAATAGCGAACCAATGGAAAATTTAGATAACTCATCCGAACAATCCATACCAGCTTGGATAAATTCAATATTTATATATTCATGAAATTTAGTTTTTGATATAAAATGAAATGCGCAAGGTTTATCTTTGAAAAACATTACATTCCCAAAAATTATTGGTTTTATTAATTGAATGAATTCAAAAATTGTTTCTTTATCTAAATTAAAACTTCCCCATCGCTTCTCGACTAATTGTGCATAAAATTTTGCCAATTCACTAGCGCTGAATTGAGTAACATCTATAATTTCGCCTCCTGCTTTTATAAAATTATTTAGTCTTTGTTTATACTTTTTGTTAGATTTGCTTGTTTGTGGTTTAGCCAAACATAATTTTCTATTTGCATTTAATTTAAATGTTGAGTTAATTATATTGTCAGAATTTAAAGGAGATATGAATTTTGATTTTACAGGTAAAAGAAAACGTGCGTCTTTGCTAGTAGATATAATTAACTCATCGTTTGGTACAACGATAGATATTTTATCTGATAATGGGCAAGAAGGATCATTAGCTAAGTATTTATTGTTCCAGATGCAAATTGCGGCATCAACTTCATGAGAGCGATTTCTATTTATAAAGTATCTTTCTTTGCAATTATTTCTTTCGTGAATGAATTTTAGAACATTAGGGTGAGTAGCCAAATTACCACCAAAAGAAAAATAAGTTTTTTCGTATTCAGCGAAATCTGTTTCTTTCCACCCTAATAGTTTGTTTTTAATATCTAAAGTAGCCATGTGAAGGTTTAATAATGTAATTTGTGTGATGATGTATTTTACATCTTTTTTGAGGGGTTCGCTATGGAGGTGGCTCAATTTGGTGAATTATTTCTCACTCTATAGATTAAGAATGGTAAGTAAGTTGTTAATTTTATTGATTTAGTTAAAAAATAATAAGAAAATTTTAAAATCATAAGAACTATAAAGGCATAGTTTATTTACATAGTCTCTAAGCTAGAGAAAGTAACTATACCTAAAAGCTGAATATTCAGCTTTTAGGCGCACTGTGAATTTATCTTTTTTTTATTTTAAGTGTTCTTACTCAAAATAAAATTAGAATTAACATCATTATGAGATTCTATACCATCCCATTAACATAATATATGAGTTAGTAATATTTATAGCTGAACTACTGCCAGTATTTCCCGTTGTTCCTGAAACAGAGTGAGTATGTGCTCCTATGTGTACTGTATGGGTATGAGCACCTTCAGTACTGGTTTTATATTTATAATTATCGTAATCAGTTTCAGCAGAACCTGTATTACCTCTCGTATTATCATAAATTCCGTATCGTGCATCATTGATATATGCTTCTCCCCAACCACTATCGTGGAAATGGCTTCCATTAGAATTAGTACTTTTAGCTCCATAATCAAAACTACTAGTAGTAGCATTGAATGAATGATTATGTGATGGTATTTGTGCGCCCGTGAGTGTTATTGAATCATTTCCACCGACAGAAAGCACATTGGAACCATTTTGATTAGCTAAACGAACTGTTTTATTTTCACCAATATATTTCCATTGTGTTTTAGGAAAAAGATCATTCGGATTTTTATTCTGAGCAAACCATACAACTACGCCTACAGGATACAGGATATTTACCAGATCATATGCATAAGGTGTTACTACATCATCGTAATCTTTTCCTAATAGCGGGTCATTAATAGCGTAAGATTTAGCTGTCCACTTGATTTCAAAGTTATTATTGGATTCCAAGGCACTATTGATTTCAACTTCACCCTCCTCACGAGAATAACGAATTCCGGAAAAATTACTGGTCACATGGTAGGTCAAGCCCCCCCGTAAATAACAGCCGTTATTCCTTTTACATTCGACAATATCACCGGACTTTACCCCTTGGTAAAGCGGGTACTTACCATCAATCGGCCTTGCTATACACATCATGCCATGACGAATATTTTTGACGGTATTGCGGTAGGTTTGGCTAACCCGTTTAATATTCAGGTATTGGGCATCGCCTCCCCAAGGGACATCTCCTCCTTCAATCTGCAATGACAGTCCGGCAAGATGGGTTACTCCCTTACCAAATGGCTCTTTTTCCCTGTCCTCTGCATACCAGCGATGAATCGTTAACCATGAATTCGCTCCATCATTAGACGGAAACTGCCACCATACCGGATAATAGCGATCACTGCTTAATCCGGTCAGGTTAATGGTCATGTTAAAACGCGGCTCTCCCTGAACATCTTCGGCATTCAGGGTCACATCCCCCGTTAACGCCTTGCCATTTACTTTCCGTGCATTCGGCACTGCATTTTCTGCCAGTTCCTTAGTTCCCACCAAACCGAGGTTTT
>NZ_JBBMXH010000187.1:0-3970 GCF_037996725.1 Xenorhabdus entomophaga | reverse complement strand
TAAGCATAACTCAGTCCTCTTTTTTGCCTTTTTGTTTCTGGAAAATCAAAACTCGCAAAATTTGGACTGAGTTTCTTTGACACTCCTACCATTTTGAAAAGTTATATAACAATATCCCCATACCAAGGGCCAAGTTTCATTATTGGCATCTTTGAAACTGAGCAACTGGTAGAGCAAGCAAAAAAAGAGTATTCCAGTCAGATGAATCAAGACGATGGAGTGTTGCGGGAAGCTATAGATATCCAAACGATCCAAACTAGCTATGTTTTAGATTCAAATGGTTATGTTGTGTCCAGATATTCAGAAGGATTTGGTCAAACATATCGTGACTCTATCAATCTCTATAATGATAAAAGTATAGCTGAACAAGAAAGAGATAAATTACAAGACCTTATTGATTTTGAGGAAATTACATTTCCTGAGTATTATGTAATGGAAGAAATAAAGCTGAATACATTAAGAAACATCAAAGAAACTGATTGGTTATCAAGTGATTACGGTGAAGGTAAGTGGGAATGAACGTTATTCAATCAATCCAATAAGCTGTCTTAGCTCTTATTACTGTCGTGTTCAGATAAGAGCTTTTATTTACCTGCCAGAGATACCCCCTATAAATCTTTTTCACCCTCTCAGTTATGCACCCTCTGCACATTCTCTTCAAAGCCTTGTCACATCTGGGTTTGCCGCAATTAATAGGATATTCATTAACTGTAACCCCTATTCACCTTTTTTACTCTAATGAAGAGAATGTATATTTGATGTATAGCTAAGAAATAACTATACATCTATTATTTTCCTTTAAATACAGATAGATATTTAAAATGATGTATGGAATGCAGACTAAAACCGAAAAAGTTTATAGCGGGGATTTAAAACCACCGCACTCAGGCACGGACGGCAACCACTCTTCAGCTTCTTCCGACAGTTCAACATTATACAAGTAACCTTTCTTAGTTCGCACTTTTCGATATTCCTTTCTGTATTCCAGCATAATTTTCGGTATCGATTCACCAAACTTAGTCAATGTGAGCGGACGTTCAAAGCCGTGCGCTTCCATAAATGAAAGGTAAGCATGATACAGATACAATCTTGGTGCGCGTGGGCTGATGTTCTTATTGCCCATCTTCATGCCCGTTGCATCATTGACAGACACCAGATAACCGCAAAAGCGATACAGCGGATCAGAATTGCTTTTCACCGTTAACGCTTCGTTAGAGTCGCGTTGCGCCTGTAGCAGCTTTTTAGCTTGGTTCTGGTCGGCAAATTCTGTTAATAGATGGCGGATAATAACAGGCAGTTCCCGGCTGATTTTCTCCGTCAACTGTGGATCTTTCTCTGACTCTTTAATCGGGATATTAAACGGAAATATCACCCGCCGCCGTGCTATGCCGCCGTTGCGTTCGGTGAAGCTCATCGGTTCGTTATTGGTCGCTAGTACAACCGCTTTAATCACGGTTGAGAACTGTTTCTCATATTTCCCGTCAACTTCAATCAGGTCGCCACCAGTAACCGCCTTAATGCCTGCGCCTTCACCGACATATTTAACCTGATCAGGCAGCGTAATCAGGCTCTTGCCGACAAACTGATAGCGGCCTCTGGCTTCGTCCAGCGCTCGCATATTGCCACTAGCGGTATTGTGTTCGCCTGCTAATAATGTCGCAATATAAGTAAAGATGCTTTTGCCGCTGCCGCCTTCCCCGTCACTTCAATAAATAACTGCCAGTCATAACGGTTTGCCAGAATCATAAACAGAGCCGCTTTGATACGATTCATCTTATTTTCATTGCTCCCCGCCGCATGGGATAGCCAGCGGTAAAAATCAGGAGCGTGATCTGGTAGGTTTTCACCCGTTACAGGTGGCGTAAAGGCAATGCCGTTATGATTGATAAGCCAGTGTTCTGGCTGGTGCGGGGTAAATTGTTGCGTCGATAAATCATACACACCATTACGAAAACCGATTAAATCCTGCCGTTGTTCACCGATAACCGGCACCTGTAATTTCATGGCACAGATAGCGTTATTGATCCCGTTCGGGCTATAAGGGGTTTCGTGCTGGTCAAAAATTGCCACCATTGCCCGGCGCAGCACGTTATCTGATACAGTTTCCCAAGTTGTACCGTTATAGTGATAAACCATTTCACTATCAGGATTAACTGCTACCTTGCCGTAGCGTTCCACCAGCAACGCCCCGCGCTGACTGGCTGCCATTTGTGCCAGATTGTTATTGGCCTTTTTGGGCTTCGCTTCTTGGATCACAACCGCTTCTGTTTCCATTTGTTTTTTCTCCCCTGCCTGATATAACCCGTTGCTGAATGCCTGCTTTGCTGCCTCAATGCCATGATGCTGGCGATAATCGTCCCAATCAGCTTTCGATGCCGTTGGCGGTAGCGTTACCCAGCCGTTAATCGCTATAGCGGCTTTCTCTGCCGCTATCTTGCCAACATTCTTTTTTAGCCTGCCGTTTTTGTCCCGCTCTTCCGGTTTGTGCCAATCATTATCAGCAGCAATGATGATTTTCGCGTCTGGCCATTGCGCCCTGACTTGCTCAGAAACAGTCAGTAAATTACTTTCATCAATGGCTGCCAGTACCATACCTTTATGTAACTGCCTGACCGTTAGCGCGGTGGCGTAACCTTCGGTAATGATGAAAGTGTCTAGCGTTCCGGTAATTTTGGATAAGGGGATAAAACTGCCTTTTTTCTGCGTGCCAGCCACAAGACGTTTTTCACCGTTCGGCTTAATGATCTGTGCGCCCGTGATTGTGCCATCCAATGCCTGAGTGACCAGCAATAAAGATCCATCTTTCAATAGTCGCTGATTGGGGCATTGCAGCCCCTTTTTAGTCAGATATTGAGATTCACCCGTAACCGTGCTGGCAACCAGTGCCGCAATGCGTTCAGCAATCGGCTTTGTCGTTGTTGGTTGCTCTTTAACGGGTTTAGGTTCGGGAAAAGGCATTACCAGCACCTCAGCCACCAGCTTAGCCGCTGCAAAAACCGTGACCCCTTTGCTTCTCGCTACCAAGTCTAGCCCATCACCGTGATTCGGTTCATCACACTGGCGACAATGCCAGTCGCCATGATGGTTATCATCGATAAAGTGAAAACGGTCAGTGCCGCCGCATATCGGGCAAGCGCCATGCTTGCCTCTTGCCGGAACGTCAATCCCACAGGCGGGCAATAAAAGTTGCCAGTGACTGGCGGCGGATTGTTTAACCGCTCGGATTACGTCAATCGGACGACTTTTCTGGTTATTCTTTCCTTGACTCATGATTACTCATCCTCGCCATTAACTGCTGCATAAAGCGAATAGTAGACTTCCTGATTGATGTCACAGGCCAGCGAAAGCAAATCATGTAATTCTTCCGAACAGTGTTGGCTGGCCTGCTCAAGAATGACCTCATATAAAGAGGTACATAAACCCGCACGAAATGAAGCCTGACCTAATGGATCGGATTTCCTGTATAAAATGCAATTTAATAATTTATTCATCGGTGGCTGCGGAGCATGTTTCAACAGGGCGTGGTGAACCTCCTGATGAACGCCATGCGCCAATGCAATTAGGTTATTTAAATTGGTTTCGCAGCGTTCATCTTTGGCTTTTTTGGTAATGAATGTAAAAAGTGAAATACCCAGATTTGTACGATGCAGCGCTTGTTTTAGTGAGATGGGTTTATTGCTCATGGTGTGCCTCCTGACGTGATACGAAGATCAGAGAGGAGATGCCAGCCAATAGGCGAGCTTCATTTTCACTACTTGCCAGAACAATAACCAAGCGCAATGGGTAAAGATCCACCAGCCGATGAGTACCGGATGCAATTAGGAATGTAAATTTTAGGCGAGTTTGGTTAGACTGTGTGTCAGTAACCATTCACCAGCCCTGTATTGACTAGCAGGGAAGCAGATTAAAGACATCCGGATAGGGCTGTTTTCGGGTCACCGCTGTCGCGATTTCACTGAGTACATCCAGT
>NZ_JBBMXH010000186.1:0-3974 GCF_037996725.1 Xenorhabdus entomophaga | reverse complement strand
TGTGACATAGCCTTTTGTTCCTTTATTTCTCTATTTTTGACGACTTAAAGTTATAAAGGAGCGGCTATGTCATTTCAACTCATCATAAAAGTCGAGCATCGCGTTCAATTACACAAAATTATGATCAAGATCCAGCTTTTCTCCCATAAGATCTAATTAAATAATCTTTTCCAATGTATTGATAACTTATCGGAATAATTTATTGAACCATTTCAGTCCAACATTCAATAATATACTGGTTACCGGTTCTTTTACTTTATCCCATACATCACCACAGAATTCTTTTATTGTATCCCAAAGGCCTTTTTCAGCTTCTTGTTCCATTTTTTCTGTTCTTATAGATGATTCTGCCTCTCGATATAGTGAATACTTTTTTTCCTTTGGCACAACATGAACAATTTTTTCCATTAAAATTTCTAGATTGTATTTTTCTTCTACGGATATTGGCACTATGTAGTTAGTTGAAGTATCAAATTCGCTACTAACGACTATAATTTTTTCGTTAATACCCCGTTGTTGTTTTTCTCCTGGTTTGTTGTTCCTATCATCCCACTCTCTCATAGGAGATAATTTATCGACTTGATTTATAACAAAAATAACTGGGCATTGTTCAAGGTGATTTTTCAATATTTCCTTATAGGCTTGTTTTGGTATTGAAAATGCACGATCATCAGCTTTCATAACCCAAATAACTAAATCAAGTTCTAGAGTAAGTTTTTTATATAGTTCAAAGTATTCTTTGTCTCTCTCTTGATTTTCACCAACACCAGGAACATCAATAAGTGTAATCCCTCTATCTTTTTCACCTATGAATAAATTCTGAGGTTCTCGGGTACACGATGCAACATCACTTACTTTTGCCACATCCTTACCAAATAACGCATTACAGAGAGATGATTTCCCAACCCCAGTTACACCAAAAACGCCAACGCGAGGCTGGTAGCTGGTGATTTCTTGAACTTTTTCTTTTATTTTTTTTAGCATTTCCTGACTTCTAACTTTTTCGAATGTAAGAGTGTTTTTGAGTTGTTTCTTACGATTTATTTCCATTATGTTCCTCATTTTTTGTGGGCTGAAATTAAATTTTAGTAAGATATATTTACTGTGTATATAATATCAATACATTAATTATGTACCATTATTTTTATTTGATGATGATCGCCTGATAACAACATGGATGTTTAAAAATTTTTATAAAAAAATAACGCTGGACGCTGGAATGCAAAACGGTTTTTTGTTTTGTATTCCAGCGTCAGCAGACAAGCCGCACTGCGGCGCGTCAGTCTTCCCGGTTAATGCGGATACTTTGATGGCACATTCACCACCTGTGTCATCCATTCAAACCAGTCACAGGCTTTACAGGCTCGGGTATCCAGCTTCGGATCGAAATGGTAGTGATGATGCGAGATATCTTCACAATACCCCACAAAAGGCTGATCAATACGGTGAAGCAGAATAGCCGCCGCTTGCTCTTTCGAATCAGGAAAAAATGCCCCACCGATTTCCGCAAACATATCAGTATCATCCTGCTGTGCACCACAGTGCTCGCAATGGTTTATCCAGTGCTGCCTGCGCAGCCGTTGGCTGACCGCTTTGCGCAGCGTGTGATAAAAACCGGGCAGCACGTTACGCACCATAGTGGGAATATCGGCGATATAAAACAGAAATGCCGGGCTGTCCTGCTCAGAGTAGTCCACTTCCGTGCCGGGTTCATCGCCGTTATCCGCTTCCAGTAGCTGGTGTCCGGCAGGCAGCATAAATGCCGTGACGGTAGTGTGTTCATGGCAGTGCGGGCACGGCGTCTGGGTTTGGGCGAGATACCAGGATTCGGCATGGACATTGTAGAACGGCAGCCAGTTCATAAACGGGGTCGGGTCAAAACTGCTGTCGATATACCAGGTTTGAGCGGCCGCATCCCAGTGCGCGCCCAATTTGCGTACCTGCTCGTATTCATCGTCGGGGACATTTAAATCAATCCGCAGCATATGCCTTCCTTCATTATTAAACCGTTAATCGAATAAATTAGTCAGACTATTTAGCTAATTTTCACCAAAGCATAAAGAGTTTATTGCTGACCTGATATCAAAAACACCGCATCCTCGGCATTTTGGAATCCATGACAAGGTGAATATTGATGCACAATTGCTTTTCCCTGTCCCGTTCTGCCTGTCTGCTGGGATTGACCATGTTGTTTATGCCGCTGGCTCATGCGGCCGAAAAAGACGAACTGGCGAGTGCAAAACGTCTGATTGAGCAGGTGCAAATAGCACTGGAACGCGCCAGCATCGCAGAAAAGCAATCAGATACCTCAAAACTTCTTCGTTATGACTTTGATTATCAGCGCATCCAGTCTGATCTCAACACCATCAAAGCGGGTATCGATCACTACCTCACACCTTCCCGCGATCAACCCCATAGATCCGGTTCGTTATCCGGCCATTACCGTCAGGAAAACCCGCAATGACTGACGCACAACGCAATGCCTTTGAAGTGGCCTCCGGGCACTTTGATATCACTTTTCTGTATCTGGTGTGCGTCGGGTTTTTCTTAGCCACCTTGTTTTTCTGGGCGGCCTGGGCCGCAGTGGATGTCTGGAATGGCTGGGCGAATGAAAAAGTGCGTAATGAGACCCTCAGCCAGTTTGCCCTTCGAACCGCGGTATTGCTGGTCGTGGCTATCTGGATGTTTGCCAGCTAATGCAGCGAACATAATGAAAAGGAACAGAGTCAATATGAAGCAAATTTTTACCGTCTGTCGGCGTATCAGCACAAACCTGATGACACGGATCAGTGTGTTCATGCTGTTATTCGGGCTTTCCTGTAGATCCGCCTGGGCAGATTTGCCGGCTATCGAACCACCCAAAAGTGGTGGCGGGGGCGGATTGTTGGGACAGGCGAAAGGGTACGCGCAGGATGGCATTGTGATTGGCGGGCTGATTTTATCCGCAGTGGCGTTCTTTAAGGTTGCTTCGGCTGCCGTCGAAACCTTTTCCGAAGTGCGCGATGGCAAATCGACCTGGACCCAGTTTGGCGCCATCGTCGTGGTCGGCGTGGTACTGTTGGTTGCCGTGATTTGGCTGCTGTCGAAATCGGCCAGTATCATTTTTTAAGGTAATCACCATGCAGACGATCGCTTTCTTACCTGACCGTTTAAACGCCGAACCGGTGGTGTTTCGCGGGTTCACCACCCCTGAAATGGGACTGGCCGCACTGGCCGGGATCGCGCTCGGACTGGCCGTCAGTCTTCCCCTGATCCCGTTAGCCGGTTGGGTCATGCTCCCGACCGGCATGTTGGTGATGCCTTTGTTACTGATTAGCTTTGGCGGGCGCTGGCTGGCACACCTCAAGCGTGGCAAGCCGGAAAATTATATCTGGCTGAAACTGGAAGAGAAAAAACGTCGGTTGGGTCTCGGTGATCCGACACTGATTATTGTCGCCCGGGGCTGGTCGTTGCGCCGAAGCAGGAGCTTGTGATGAGTCGGTTTCGTCATGCGGTGAAGAACCGGGATCAGCATATTCTGACCCTGCGAGTGGCGTGCGGCATTTTGGTGCTGGTATTGCTGCTGAGCCTGACGGGCTGGATGGCGTCACCGCGCAATCTCACCATCCATAACCCGCCGGACTTACGCACCGGCAGCACGCGCCCGTGGTGGGAGGTGCCTGCGCCCAGCGTCTACAGCTTTGCCTTTTATATTTTCCAGCAACTGAATGCCTGGCCGAAAAACGGGGCACAGGACTATCCGGCGAAAATTTATGCGCTTTCCCCTTATCTGACGCCGGCCTGTCAGGATTACGACTGAGCAGTCAGGGCCATGTCATCAATAACGGCCTGATCAGTGCCGGCACCCTGGCGGGGGAGGCGGATATCTTTGATGAGTGATTCTCTGACACGATGCAGTGCTCTCATCGCCTGTTGCGTCTCCGTTCTCGGCTGGACAAAACGCATTGAGGGGCGTGATGCTGCTTCACATATCG
>NZ_JBBMXH010000185.1:0-4014 GCF_037996725.1 Xenorhabdus entomophaga | reverse complement strand
TTGTCACTTTTTTCATGTCACGTTGCCAGAAAAAGCGAAAGAATTGACGACTCGACTGACTGACAATTTTCAGATTTTAAAACCTGCATCTTCAAGTTAGATTGGTATATAACATATCTAGAGCGGAAACAGCCGTAGTGTATGTAGAGTCGGGCTGTTTACACTCTAATGCGATAGTTTCAGTAAACCCATCGGTAATTACTGGCTATTTTGGAGTTAAATATGACTATTTTGTTAGGTTTTTTTACTGTATTTATTAATATCTGCGATTAATAGTGGCATTAGTAATAATCCCATCAATGCAGAAGCTAACGTGAGCAAAGCAAACATACCAGACCAGTCGTAGTTGTTAATTATTTGACTTAGTGGCCATCCTGCGATAGCTGCGCTAAGGTAGGCATATAGACCTAAATACCCAGTGACTGTACCGGCAGCTTTCTTATGGCAATATTCCGTTGCGGCTAATCCAATTAGCATTTGCGGGCCGAAAACAAAAAAACCGATACTGAAAATACAAGTGGACAATAAAACATAGTGTTGTATAGGAACTAACCAAAGAGCGGTTACTGAAAAAAACAATCCGATAGAAAACAGTAGAATCATTGGAGTTCGTCGGCTACGAAAGAATATGTCAGACCCCCATCCTGAGCAAAGTGCACCTAACAAACCACCTAGTTCAAATAGTGAAAGGGTAACATTAGAACTGAATAAGTTGGCTCCATGTTTTTCTGATAACCAAAGATTACCCCAGTCATGTATTGCAATCCTAATGAAATACACCAATATATAGGAACATCCAAGAATCCAAATGGTGCGATTGAACAAAATTGTTTCTTGTAGGATTTTCATCATTGACATTGGTGGAGATGAATGTTCCTGCCTTAGCTCCATTGCATCTTGCCGCCACTGTCCAATGCTAGGTAACCCCTGTTGTTGTGGAATTCCAGGCAGCTTTCGGCATAACCAGATTCCCAATATGATGCTAATAACTCCAGGGATCAGTAGAGCAGCTCGCCAGCTATAGGTTGTTGTTAACAGCGCGGATAATAGTGTTAGAAGAATTCCACTTATATTTATAGAAATATTCCAGCATCCCCACCAGAAACCTCGTTCATTACGGGAATACCAGTGAGTTAATAGTCGTGCACAGGGAGGCCATCCCCATCCCTGAAAAAAGCCATTTAGTGTCCAGACAATCAACAAAGCGGTTAGTGATGAGCAAAAGGTGAAAATGATATTGAGTATTCCGGTTACTAATAATCCAGCTCCCATAAACCAGCTATATCCAGTATGGTCATGGAAAATTCCTGATACAAATTTTGAACAGCCATAAGCAAGATAAAAGAGACTGGCTATCCAGCCAATATCATCTTTATTTAGCATCAATTCTATCTGCATTTCAGGCATGGCAATATTCAAGCTCTTACGTGTTAATTGAAATGCGGCATAACCCACAATCATTGATATCAACAGATGGCTTCTCCAATAGCGATAATTTTGTGAAATCTGCTCATTGCTATTGGTTTGCATAATAAATATCCATAAAAGCCTTAGAAGCTATAGTTTTAGTACGTCAGAAATGATTTCTGATGATTTAATACCCTCATCAGAATTTATAGGTAAATTAACAACAACATGAGTTCCTTGTTGAGTATTTAAGCTCCAGTTACCACCAAGGACACGAACTCGTTCTTCAATCCCCTTCAAACCAAACCCTGTATTTTTCTTATCATCTATGATGCCAATTCCGTTATCACTGACTTGGAGCTGAATTAAATTTTCTTTCTGTTTTAAGATGACCGTAATGGTATTAGCGTTAGCATGTTTACTGATATTGTTCAGTAATTCTTGAATAAGTCGATAGAGAGTTAAGGTAATGGTGCTATTCTTCGGCTCTTGTGGAAGTCGATAATCAAACTGACAAATAATGTTTTGTTCTTCGAAAGCGAATTCATTTACCAGATGACGAATGGCCTGCTCGAATGACATTTCATCTAAGGCTGGTGGGCGTAGTTCGCGTAGTAGCTGACGGGTAGATTGATGAATTTGTTGGGATAGGTATTTGATTTGTTCTGCTGCTTTTATTACCAGCGGTGAGTTTGCTGTACGTTTTACCAAGGTAGATTGAATTTGAATAGCAGTGATATTTTGTCCAATTTCATCATGTAATTCTCTGGCAATATTTTTGCGGATCTCTTCTTCAATGTGTACTAGATTTTGCATTAAGGTATAACGTGCAACTAACTCTTTTTCCAATCGTGCACGATAGTGATTTAAGTTACTCGCTAGCTGTTGTTGGCGGCTGATAGCTATACCAAGCCCAATACCTAATAAAGCCTGGGTAGTCAAAAAGATTTCCAATTCTTGGAGTTCACTAAATGAGCCACTGGATTGACGAGCAAAAGTCACTATTAAGCTACCTAACAACGCAGAGAAAACACCTCCTTGCCAACCATAACGATAAGCCATAAAAACATTGGGAAGAAAAACCAAAATTGATAAAAGCCCTTCAATTTTTGGGGATAAAAAGAAATGCCCACTTATCCCTAATAAACTGAATAGAAAACACCACATTAAGAAAGATGATCGTAATTGTGGATAGAATGAATCGTCTGTAATGTGATTGCTTTTTAAACTTTGCTCATATAAATAGATGTAAATCAGATAAACAAACGGAGATAGAAGAACACCTCCGGTGATTGAAGCGAGAAAAAAAAGATTTACTTTAGATGATGGTGAAAAACTTAGGCAAAAAGTTTGTAACAAGCTATTAATAATAACGCCAATTAACAGAATGGAGAGCTGTTGCCAATAAAGAGAATAACGCTTCCAGATTTGTTGAATCAATAAGACCGTGATCAGGCTGATTCCAGGAGAAAATAATATAGCTGGGTTTGTAATTAATTGTTCGTTAATCAACCATGATAGCATGCTGATTTCACTGATAATGAGGAGCGGTAAATAACGCCTCCATAACAGAATCATCAGAACGAGTCTCAATCCTTGTGGCAGGAAAAGCACTGCCTGTTGCCCATCCTCATGTAAATAAAAACTAATAATCCAAAGTGAAATCCAGCTAATTGAGTAGAAAATAAATATAAATAGAGATTGTAAACCGAAACGTACTTTCCAATTCATTTACTAACCCGTAATGATTTGATGTTGTAATGCGTAATGAACAAGTTCAATAGTGGAATCGCACTGCAATTTACTAAGTATATTAGCACGATGAACATGTACTGTTTTGGGGCTTAGCTCAAGTTGCTCAGCTATATCTTTTACGCTAACACCATTGATTAGTAATTTAAAAATTTCTTTTTCCCGTGAGGTTAGTATTTGTAATACGGTAACTTCTTGGGGTCTATGACGCAGAGCCTTCAATGCGTCAGCGCAGAGATAAATTTCTCCTTTATGAACAGTTCGTACTGCTTGGATTAATTCTTCTGGCCCACAGCATTTTGTCAAATAGCCGCGTGCACCTGCATCAAGTGCACTCTGTACCAAAGCAGCCGTGTCATGAATGCTGAGCATGATAGTACGAAAATTGGGGCATGTGGGGCGTAACCGTGCCAGAAGCTGTAAGCCACTCTCACTGGGCATGGAAATATCCATGATCACAATATCAATCGTTTTTTTTAGTAAATCTGACCATGCTTCACTGGCACTGCTGTATTGACCTACGATGATAATGTCATCTTCAAGAGTCAATAATTGAGCAAAGCCTGAACGGACAACAACATGGTCATCAATGAGGGCAATTTTTATCTTCATTTTTATTGTTTATTGTAGGGTATTTATTATAAAGCTAGTTATATATCATAATGTTCTTAAAATAAAATTCATGCAAATAATTAAACCAAAACTGTTAGTTGGATAACAATTTTTATTGTAATGCAACTAAATTATATATAACTTTTCATAATTATGAGAATTTCATATTTCCTATTCCTTTCCAACTATTTGCTGAAGCGGCATTCAAGAAAATCTTAACTCTTTTGATGAGCTGCCACATAT
>NZ_JBBMXH010000184.1:0-4058 GCF_037996725.1 Xenorhabdus entomophaga | reverse complement strand
CCTAAGAATCCGTTCGCGTAGCTTGTCCCACTTGCTGCCGTAGCCGCGGGCGTGTCGGCTCTTGCCTTGCTGGTGAGCCTGCCAGCCGGTGTGCAGATGGTCAGGACAGTAGCCGGAGCGGTCAGTGGTGGTCTTGGGACAGCCTTGTTTGCGGCAGGCGCGAGGGATACGGGGTGGCATGGCATCACCACGTCGAGAACAGTCCGCCGCGCTCACTCTCGCGTGCGACGAACAACAGTATCTCTTCACGGACTATCTGGCGAATATGATCGTCATCAGGGATGCTGGGTATTTTCGCTGAGTTAATGACGGCCGAACTCAGGCGAGCTTGCTTAGCAGTCCCTCTATATGCTTTCTCTATTTCATTGATTATGGCGCTGGCGTTTATATCTACTGCCAGTTCCAATGGAGCAACAACTGCTCTTACTTTCCTTTCCGAGTCACAGACCTTGAAGCCATCGGCAGTAACCCCAGCCTTGATTCCTTCATCTACTGCCAGCGTCATACCTGCGGAATAGGTCTTGCTCGCCTGTTCCTTTTCTGCTTTCGGTTTGAACCCATTGTGAATGATGAGATGTTGAGGGGCTTTCCCGCCTATACTCATATCAAGCCGCCCATCTTTGTCATACCATGCTGAATATCCCTCAGCCGTTATAGATGTGCTGCCATCTTCTTTGATAATTATCATCATCATAATTTTTGCCTCATTTAGCATATTCAACTGGTTGGTTTTATATAAACCCGACTTTTTTAAAGAACATGGGTACCTAAAACTTATATAAAATTCTGCATAAGCCACTCTGTGAATGATCTATTCAGAATTTGCCGTCTCTCCGACTGTCACACCGCTTCTTCTGCCTACAGCGGATGTTGCTGATAATGACCCGTCTTCTTCGGGGGCATGGGTTATTTTTGATTCTGTCTGTACGCTCGATGGTAAGGAAGCATGTCTCAGCTAATACCGACAGACGGCGATAACCCGACGCAAAGGAGTATCGATATCGATATTCCCGATAGAGGTGTGCTCAAAATAGAGAGCCAAAAACAATGGGTTAACTCGTTTTGTTCAGTCCCTTGCGCACAAGTAACACACTGAAAGGCAACGAATTTATTGCTTTTGTCCAGTACATAAATCAACCATAGAGGTATGTCTACAGTTGGAAATAAAAATGCCGCCAGCCCGTGTGCGTTGGGTACGCGGCAGGAACGGGGTGGCAGCATGGGTTATTTCTGTAGCCACTCCGGGAATGGGTATAAGAATAAAGGCCTGCTTTTAACCACATCAGGCAAGGTGGTATCCTTGTCAGTCCCTACAACAAACAAGATGAACAAATATGCTGAAATCTAAATTAATTGCTAAATGCTTACTTCAATGTCACTTAATTCAAGATCAAGTCACTGGTGAAAGAGCTGTAGAAAGCATCTTTGAAGAATATTTTCCGCGCCACTCATTCAATATATGGAATACTCATTTACCTGATAATGTGGTTGATTTTTATTTAGAAACCTCTAAAGGTAGCGATACAATTCGTGTTGATTCATTCATTAAAGATTTGTGGGATCTTTGATTGCTGCAAATGCTGCGTGTTTATGAATTATAGTTTTTCCAACCAAATTAGCCTCATGTTCCAGTGAGGCGCTATCAAGCGATAGGGCCTCTACTACCGATTTAAGAAAAAATAAGTAATCAACTGATATTGCAGACTTTGTATTCAGGTAACACAAAGGAGCGCCATTAACCCGTAACTCAATTATTTTTCCTTTGTTATTGTTACTCACTTTATTCATCTCATCCCCTTGTAACATTCAGTATTGATGTAATCCTGCAAATATCTTATTTTTGCCCGGTCGTTAATGATGCCTTCTCGGATATCGAGAACAGTAGATCCAGTTTCTCCAGTGAGTTCGACGGTGGTTGTAGCGCCCACGCTGACGGAGGTAATGGTTTCAGACACAGGACAGGTGGCTTTGATGCGCAGCTTGCGACGACCAGCGGCAACATCAGTCCGAAGAGTATCGATTTCGATCTTGGCATTGGCGAGTTCCTGTGTGTGTCGGGTATCTAATTCGTGGAGTTGTTGGATTCGCTCTTGCTGGGTGGTGTTGATGGCGATTTGTTCTTCATACTGTAGTTTTAAGCTACGGTATTCTTCGGCCTTGTCCTGATACTCACTGTAGTAGAACCAAAGCAGGCCAGCGACGACAGCAAAAGCACCGAGGGTAAAGTACTGGCTATTGAGTTTCATACGGGTATCTCAATATGAGGCGCATCCAGAAATTTAGCCGGCTTATCGTGGGGATTACTTGTCCACGTGATGCCAAACCGAAGCTTTATCCCCAATTCTTCACCTGCTTGGTGTACTGCATTCAATACTGGCAGCCAGCATGTGTAATTATTCCAATCTGCACCTACAGGAAGCAAGTCAACCGCATGACCCGTCAAATGGCGAGAATTCAGGGTCCGGCTTTTCTTCTCTTTCAATAATTGCTTTTGGCGCTCAAGCGTTCTGAGTCCTTCAATTACCGTGAAGTCAACTGGGGATAGCTCTAAGGCTCGACGAACAACCGCAACCAAATCAGGTTGTACACCTTTGAGGTTATTTTCACTGCGCTGGCTAAACTGAAAGTTATTCGTTGCCACTGTTTACTCCCCGTTACTGTTCAGCAATTTTTCAACATCCCAACTACTCATACTGGTGTAAACCTCTACACCGGTATCCAGAAAAATAGCTGTACCGCTATTACCGTTATAGTCAATGGGCTGAAAATGCGTGATACGTTCTAAAACAACGGTTGTTGGATACATCCGACTACTGACGCCATAGGGCGGAAAATTATAGGTATTCATGATTTACACCTACTCATTCGGGACGTTTCACCAATTTCATACCGATCATCAATGAGTTCGTCACCATCGCCATTGAATTTAGCCATCGCATCACAACAGATGGTACAACAGCGGTAGTGCATGATTTCACCGTCAAATACCCATGTTGATAATCTGGCTGTGGATTTAGGGGGGATAGTTTCATCGCAGATATAACAGCGAGCCGATTTGCGGGTTATACCGATTTTGTCTTTCAGGCAGCGTTCAGAGCCATCACCAAAATCACCCGCAAATAAATCAAATGACAGAACATCATCTATATATTGTTGGTCTCTGCTCATCTTGGGTCACCTGTCAGTCTGTTCCAGAAATACGTGAGAGCGATACTTCCCATCGCACCGCACATGCCCGCACTGGCGAATGTCATGTATAAGCTCAGTCCTGCCTCGAGGCTGATAAAGCCCCCTATCAGTCCGGTGAAGCCCGAAACGACTACCTGAGCCACTGCCCCGAACCAACTCCAGCGGGCATTACTGGTTTTTATATCGATAATGTAGCGGACTATCCCGCCCCATGCTGAAAGCAGCAGCAGTATCAGCCATTGATACAGTTCAAAGCCGCTTGGGTCTTTATTTGGCATGCGCATATTCCACCCCATTTGAACAATGGGCGTCCGTGGGGTGAACGATGGTTACCCCTGTGAGTTGTAGTAAGTAGAATGCAGGTTCAAAGATTTGCTGGGGCTAATTTGAAAAACCTAACCCCTTGGGTTTTATCTTCTTCTGCAATGGCTTTTTGGATTCTTTTGAGGGCAATTCTGGAGATCAATTCAGGGATTGACTCCTGAATACAATACGCTGTTGCCCCCGCGTTTCTTGAGACAGATTCAGGCAATTGAACCAGAATAAACTGTCTTCTGCCGCCATCTTTCTTGTTTTGTTTTAACACCGCATGACCTGTAGAACCACTTCCCGCAAAGAAATCAAGAATGATATCTTCTCCATCCGTGACCTTCATTAAGTGCTCAATCAATCCTGTCGGCTTGGGATAATCAAAAACAGCGGAACCGAGAAGCGCTTCAACCTCTTGGGTTCCCTGCTTCGTGGTAAAACCGGTTATGATGGTTTTGGGATGTTCAGTGCCCCGCTTTTTAACATATTGAAGCACACCATTAGGCTTGAAGAAGAACTCAACAACCTGCTGTCCTTTAGAGTCAAAAGTCTCATTTCCT
>NZ_JBBMXH010000183.1:0-4109 GCF_037996725.1 Xenorhabdus entomophaga | reverse complement strand
AACACAAATGGAGTGGGGCAAAAGCGATAAGAAGACAAAAAAGATGTTCAGTTGATGAGTTGTTCACCGAGCACATCGAATGTGTCAGGTTATGTTGATTCTGCTATATGGTACAATTAAAGCTCATAACTTAAGAAATGAACCAATAGATTCAGAAACAATCTATCTTCTACTGTTCCTTAACGGAATAATTTGTCTTATGATCTTTATCAGCATGAAATTTACTCTGACAGAGTGGTTCAGAAAGACTCATTATCCCATCCGGTTTAACCGGAAAAATCAAATGGTTTACGTTTATCAGATTGATGGCACGGTTTTATCTGCACCCTGGAGCAGTATTTTCTTTACATATAATGTAGGGAATAAATGGGGAATTAATGGGCATATTCTGGACGATGATAATGAAACTATTTTATGATCATTTTGTTTAGCTATTTTTGAACCTAAACCAAATCTTCCGGGTTATTGGGAGTTTATCCGTTGCTATATGGAAGAGGATGTATTGAATGAGATGACTGAAACCATTTTCTTGTGTCCGCCGATCGCAGAAAAAAGGAAAGGTTATCTATTTGGTCTTCAATATGGTATTCGTGTTAACACAAAATATGATTGGGGCTTGCGATTGCTATTTTTCCCATACAATATATTGGAAGCATTTTCCCGTTATATTGCGATGCAAACCAGTAAAATTCCACAATGGCCGGAAGAGGTTGAACGAGAGTGTCAGGTTGCCTCTGATGATCCGATAGATGTAAGCTACAAGAATAATATTCCTTATGTATGGCGGTATGTTCTGGCTGGCTTAAAAAAGGAAGACCATCTTAAGTATTATGAACAGAGAGGATTAGCAGTAAGACGCATCAGAAGGAAAGTTGAAAAGCGCCATAGAACACAAGAATAATAATAACGTCGGGCATGTATTTGATATATTATCTGTATTGAGTGCATGTCTAATTAGTTACGGGATAATATCAATAAAATTATTTTTTATCAGTAAAAATATAGAATAACATTTAACGGGGATATATACACTTTATTCAGTCAATCGTTCATTAATTCAACAAGAAAAAATAATGTCATCAATATGCACTTTAATACTTTTTTTTAACCTGCTATCTATATCTTTATGCAAAATGAAATGCAGAAATGGTTGTTAGCCTGCTTGTGGAGAAAATTTCTGAAGGGGGAAAGTGTATTTCCCCAATGTGAAAAACAAAATGGCAGAGAAAAGATGCAACTATGTTAGATGTAGTAAATCAGGAGTGATATTACATGTCAATATACACAGGTTTATTTACCCCTATGTACTTAACCGGTCGTTAACCGAACAAGAAAGGACCAATCAACTTCATCAATGGGAACCACACCCTGAAATCCCCCTCATTCGTGATGATGATACGGTGATTAAAATGAATTCAACGTATCTGGAGATTGTTGACAGATATTATGCCCCTAAAGGGTTTCCCAGCTTATTAACAGGAATGCTTGCTATAGTTATAATTGGGATGTTTAGTTATAGTTGTATAATGTTTTTTGAACGTTATGTTCTATGTGAACAATATCATTGGGATTCTGATGATATTTGGGTATGGCCATTAATTGCTGCAATGTTTGTTTTTATCATATGGCTTTGCTTGAGTATCGCCTTAAAAGAATGGTTCAGAAAAACTCATTACCCTATACGGTTTAACCGAAGAAACAAAATGGTTTATGTTTATCAGGTGGATGGAAGTATTCTGTCTGTACCTTGGGGAAAGATTTTTTTTACGCCTTATGATGGCGTCAGCAAAAACAGTCTCATAAGAGGTTTGGGTATTGATGGACATATTTTGGCGAATGATAATGTGACGGTGTTAAAGACATTTAGCTTACCTTATTACGGTAGCTGGGAAGGTCTTGCGGGTTATTGGGAGTTTATCCGTTGCTATATGGAGGAAGATGTCTTGCAAGAACTCACTAAAACCATTGATATGTGCCCCCCGGTAGCGGACAGAAAGGAAGGCTATCTATTCGGTCTTCAGTATCAATTTCGTTTTGCAACTAAAGTGGAATGGATTAGATTATTATGGTTTCCATACATTTTACTGGAAAATCTCTCCCGTTATATCGCCATGCTAACCAGTAAAATTCCACAATGGCCGGAAGAAGTTGAAAAAGCTTGCGAAGTTAGTCCTAATGATCCTATAGATGTAAGTTATAAGAGTAATAAATTGAATTTATGGGAATATACTTTCGCATGTATCAATCGTGAAGATTATATTGAAGCTTATAGGCAAAAAATGACAGCGTTACGGCGCATAAGAAGGAAAGTCGCAAAACGCTATAGAGAGCATTATTAATCATTTTTTTTTGGCATGTATTTGATGGTTTTTTTATATTGAATACATGTCTAATTAATTACGGAGTAACATCAATAAAATTATTTTTTATTATTGAAAATATAATGTCATATTTAACAGAATTATACACCTCTTATTCAGTTAATCGCCCGTTAACTCAACAAGAAAAAACAGATCAACTTCATCAAGGTAAACAACATTGTGAGAGTAAATTTATCAGAGATAGGGATGCTGTCATTAAAATGAATTCAACATATCTAGAAATAATTGCTATGCGGACAAGTAAAATCCCACAATGGACAAAAGAAGTTGAGAAAGCTTGTCTAATTTCTCCTAATGATACTGTTGATGTCAGTTATAAAAACAATATCCCGGATCTATAGCGGTATACATTCGCTAACCAAAAATTAGATAGTTGTATTAAGCTTCTTAGAAAAAAAAGAGTAGCAAGACGCATAGATAAGATAATTTATAAGCGTCTTAAAATTCAGAGAAAATAATTTAAAAATATTTATTTTGATATTTATGACAAGTTAGGAGATACACTATGTCAATTTACAAGGGGTTATTTACCCCTTATTCACTTAATCGCAAGCTGACGGAGCAAGAAAAAAGAGATCAGCTTTACCAAGGTCAACCACATCCTGACAACCCATTGGTTAGTAATGATGACACGGTGATTAAAATGAATTCAACGTATCTGGAAACTATCGATAGGTATTATACGTTTAAAGGCTTTCCTAGCCTTATATCATTTTTAATGGCTATGGTTTTTTTTGTATTCCTAATTTGTTTTTGTATTACTTATTTTTATAGATATTTTCTACAAAATGAACCATTAGAATCTGGTGATGAATATTTAATAGTGTTTTGTATTATTTTAGGATCTTTTGCTGTATATGCTACTTCAAGCGTTGTTTTAAAAGAATGGTTCAGAAAAACCCACTATCCTATCCGATTTAACCGAAAAACACAGATGATATATGTTTATCAAGTGAATGGAAAAATTTTAGAAGCTCCTTGGAACAGTATTTTTTTTACACTTTATGATGGACGGCGTGGTATGCCTGGTGGTTGGGGAATTGATGGGCATATTCTGGCAGAGGATAAAGAAACAGTATTACAGACATTTAGTTTGGGAGTATATGATAGTAAGGTTAATATTCCAGGGTATTGGGAATTTATTCGTTGCTATATGGAAGAAAATGTACTGGATGAAATGCATAAAACTATTTTTTTATGTCCTCCAGTTTCTGAAAAAAAAGAAAATCATATATATGGCCTTCAGTATATTCTTCGCGTTGATTCTAAATGGGATTGGCTATATAATTTACTACTTATTCCATACCACCTGATAGAATCAGTTTCTCGCTATATTGCGATGCAGACCAGTAAAATCCCGCAATGGCCGGAAGATGTTGAAAAAAAATGTGTGGTTGCATCTGATGATCCAATTGATGTGAGTGATAAAAATAATATTCCATATATATGGCGATATTTTTCTGCTAATCTAAAAATGAAAGATCACCTAAAATACTATAAACAGCAGATGATCGCAGTAAAGCGCATCAGAAGACGAGTCAACAATCGTCATAACACGCAAGAATAATAATGTTGGCATATATTTAATATAGAAAACCTATTAAATATATGCTTGGTGCTGAGTTAACATATTAAGTGCAACAGGTGAGATATTAAAAGGTGGGAGTCAACTGTGATAAATTTCACAGCTCTCACACCCGAAATAGTAGCCTGATATGCATAAACAAA
>NZ_JBBMXH010000182.1:0-4159 GCF_037996725.1 Xenorhabdus entomophaga | reverse complement strand
GCTGTGACATAGCCTTTTGTTCCTTTATTTCTCTATTTTTGACGACTTAAAGTTATAAAGGAGCGGCTATGTCATTTCAACTCATCATAAAAGTCGAGCATCGCGTTCAATTAGCATTAATTGGCATTCTGCCCTAAAACAAGTGGAAATAAAATGGCTAAAAATAGTTTATATATCTACTGTTGCGCTTACTATTATTCCTCTTACATGAAAAATAAAAACCATTAAGAAATATCAATTATTTTCTATAAAAAACGGCTCTTGATTAAAAAGAGCCGTTTTGATTGATTTAAGAAAAACCGTACGTTATGAGTGAAATTTCTTTTTCTGTTCAGCCATCTGAATTAAACCTTCACATGGTGTAAATCTCTCTCCATGCTGCTGTTCCAAACGACATAAAGTTTCTACAACCTTATCAATACCAAGCTTATCAATATAACGGAATGGCCCCCCCAAGAATGGCGGGAATCCAATACCAAATACAGCGCCAATATCACCATCACGAGGGCTTCTGATAATTCCTTCGTCCAAACAACGAACTGCCTCATTCAACATGAGCATCACGCAACGTTGGGCAATGTCAGCAGGTAACATTTTTACAGTAGGTTTGATTTTTAATAAGGAATAAATGGATACATCAACTTCTTTGGATTTCTTCCCGAATGACCAGAACTTGTTCTTTTTATTCGCATACGAATAGAAACCCCGGCTATTCTTCTTGCCTTTCCGATTATCTTTTAAGACCGCTTCTAAAATCTCCGGCGCAGCAAATCGGTTCCCCAACTGTTCGACCAAAATAGGAATGATTTTGGTGCCTACATCTATACCGACCTCATCCAATAAATTGATTGGGCCAATAGGAAAACCAAAGTCCACCAAAGCATTATCGATATGATCAACGGGTTCCCCTTCTAACAAGCAATAACCGGCTTCATTAATGTAAGGCGCCAGAATGCGGTTCACATAAAACCCTGCATTATCCCCGACAACAATGGCCGTTTTTCCCTGTTTCTTAGCCAGTGCAACAGCAGTTGCAATTGTTTTTTCACTTGTCCCTGCATGTGGAATAACTTCGACCAACGGCATTTTGTCAACAGGGCTAAAATAGTGAATACCAATGATCTGCTCTGGACGAGTAGCAACTTCAGCAATTTTGTGAATGGGTAATGAAGAAGTATTAGAAGCGAAAATAGTTTCAGGTTTGGTGTTCTCTTCAATTTCTGAGACCATTTTGCGTTTCAATACCAAATCTTCAAATACAGCTTCAACCACAATATCTGCTTGCTTAAATCCGCTATAATCTGTGGTTCCTGTCAATAAAGACATCTGCTGAGAACGCTCGCTTGGTTTCAAACGACGCTGTTTTACTCGCTTGGAAAGGAGCTCCCATGTATATTTCAGCGCCTGATTAATACCCTTTTCATTAATATCCTTAATGCGGGCAGGCAAATTCCCTCGTGTGATGGTAACGTTGGCAATACCACCGCCCATCAGCCCACCACCCAAAATGCCTACATGTTTAATCTCAGCAGGCTGCTCTGATGAGCCAGTTTCATTTTTTAACGTAGTCGAAGCAAAGAACAAACTCCGTAATGCGGCTGATTCCGGCGACATCGCCAATTCACCGAATGCCTTGGCTTCAGCCTTAAAACCTTTATCCAGCCCTTTTTCCAAACCAGTACGGATCACATTGATGATTTTTTCTGGTGCGGGATAGTGGCCGTGAGTTTTTGCGCGGGTTTTTTGATGTACCGTATGAAATAACAGCGGCCTGCCCAATGCGCTCGCCAATATACGCTGTGACCATGCCAATGGCTTGCGCTTGGCAATACCTTTTTTGACATATTGCACAGCAACATCCAACAAGATGTCCAAAGGCACAGCATCATCCACAACTCCCAACCGTTGTGCCTGTTTTGCCTTGAGTTGACGACCAGTCAGTATCATGTCCAAAGCAGCACTGACACCAATCAGACGAGGCAAGCGCTGAGTCCCCCCCGATCCCGGCAACAATCCAAGCTGCACTTCCGGTAAACCGAGACGTGTCTTGTCATCCAAAGAGCAAATACGGGCATGACAAGCCAAAGCCAATTCCAGCCCACCGCCTAAACACGCACCATGAATAGCAGCGACAACAGGTAAAGGATAATTAGCAATCTGCGCAAATAATTTTTGGCCTTTTTCGGCCAATTCTGTTGCTTCTTCCTGAGTTTGGCAGCCTGCTATCATGCTGATATCTGCACCAGCAATGAAAGAATCCGGCTTACCAGATACAATCACCAGCCCTTTCAAACCAGACACTTGTTGTGCTTTCTCAAACATTGTCAGGAATTGTTCAACAAATTCAGCTTTCAGCGTGTTGACTTTCTCGCCCGACACATCAATGGTGATGATCCCCACCTTGTCGTCCCTAACCGAGAAATTGAATACTGATTGTTTCGGTTGTGTTGTTGACATGACAGTTTCTTGTTCAGCCTGAACCATTACTCTACCTCCAATACCATTGCTGCACCCAAACCACCAGCGGCACAGGCGGTCGCCAGCCCAAACCCACCGCCATGACGACGCAATTCATTCAACGTCTGGGTAACCATTCTGGCCCCCGTTGCGGCAAATGGATGCCCATAAGCAATTGATCCACCCAATACATTGAATTTATCCATATCCACTTCACCAATTGCCTGAGTACGCCCCAACTTTTCACGGGCAAATTTCTCACTGGCAAACATTTTTAAATTCGTCAGTGTTTGAGCAGCAAACGCTTCATGCATATCAATGAGTGTAAGTTCGTCCAAAGTGATACCTGCACGATCCAACGCCAATGGTGTCGCATAAGATGGCCCCAGCAGCATATCCTGCCAAACATCAATTGCCGAAAACGCATAGCTACGTAGATATCCTAATGGCGTCATGCCTAGCTCTTTGGCAACCGATTCGCGCATCAATATAACGGCTGCGGCTCCATCTGTCAGCGGCGTACTGTTCGCTGCCGTGACAGTGCCATGTTTACGATCAAAAGCCGGGCGCAATTTAGCATAAGAGGCCAGAACTGAATTTTTTCTAACGTTATTATCTTCAAGCAACGTGTCGCGGTATGGAGGGAAATGTGCCGATACAATTTCATCATTCAAAAGCCCCTGCTCCCAAGCTTTAGCGGCTAACACATGGGAACGATGCGCCAATGCATCCTGATCTTCACGGCTGATATGATAGGTTTTTGCCATCTGCTCTGCCGTATCCCCCATTCTTAACCCTGTTGAATATTCAGCGACGGCAGGGGATACCGGCAATAAATCACGGAACTTCAATCGGCTGAGTAATTTTAGCCGTTGAGACAAACTCTTAGCCTTATTCATATCGACCAAAGTACGAGCTAATGACTTAGTCACCCCGATTGGTAAAACAGATGAAGAGTCTGCACCTCCGGCAATACCCACATTTACTGTACCCGCCATAATACTTTCAGCCACATTTGCAATTGCCTGAAAACTTGTTGCACAGGCACGGGAAACGCTATAGGCATCGGTATTCACACTTAAACCTGCTCCTAAGACAATTTCCCTCGCAATATTCGGTGCTTCCGGCATTTGAACAACTTGCCCGAAAACTAATTGGTCAATCTTCTCAGGCGACAAACCGCTCCTAATGATCAGCTCGCTGACAACAGACTTTCCCAAATCAACAGCCGGAATACCGTGGTAGAAAGTTGCCTGTTTTGCAAAAGGAATACGCAACCCGCTGACAATAGCAACACGTTCCTTTTTCTGTGTTACTTTTGTTGAAGAACGACCCATAGCAACTCCTGACAATAATCATTAATTAAATCAATTGATTGATTAAAAAAATTCACTCACCTCACAAGAGGTCAGACCTGATGGAGCATTGTTAACGCAATGTTGGAAAATAGCAAACAGGAATAAACGAAAAATGCGAGCAAGCGCAACTTTAAAGTATTTATAATTTATAACGCGATGCTCGACTTTCGTGGTGAGTTGAAATGACATAGCCGCTCCTTTATAACTTTAAGTCGCCAAACTGAGAGAAATAGAGGAACAAAGGCTATGTCACAGCAAGATTTTATCATTTGGGTGTTTTGTTGGGTAGATGACAATTTAACGCAGTTACAACAAGGTATGCGATTCAGAAGTCGGGGATATCC